>CALFNL010000326.1 GCA_937902875.1 uncultured Bacteroidota bacterium
ATTATATCGGGGGCAAGTGACTGCAAGAGATCCTCATCCACCCAATATAGGCTCCTGCCTTGACACTTGGAGGCTGAAAATATTTTATCAATTTCCGAACTTGAATAGTCACCACCCCCGAGTACGCAATGGACTACTACCGCCTTCGCGCGAAGGGCAATGGGCGGGCATTCAAAACTCACTCCTCACAGGGGGGCCTTCAGCACCATATCATAAATCATCTGGGTGGCAGCCGGTAAAAAAGAGCAAATTTTTTTCATTGACGAATGTTGAACTTAATGTCAATGGGTAACCGACCCATTGGCTCCAATAATATTAAGCAAGCCTAAGTTGAGGATACCTGCGGCCCATCCATTCAAATGCTCCAAACATGATCCCTCCAAAAATCAGGGTCCCTAAAAGAAATTTCCATTCGTAGGGGATCGCCGATACCAGTCTTTGTAAATACACTGTAAGCATACCTGCTGAATCATTTTGTACCAGGCATCCCCCAATATCTGAAACCAGCCAATGAATAACTGTTATCACAATCGCACCGGCCAGGAAATTTTTAATGTTTACAGTTTTAATGATCAGTTTGCCTGCAACTGCCATCAGTGCAAAAGCGCCATAGGTCCAGATCCAGCCCTGATATAGCAGGCCCGACCTGTAATTTGAGTGAATGGTAAATGACAGAACCAGGTCGCTGATGAATAAGGTGAGCAGTGGAAAAGCGAAGGGTTTCCAATTGCCACCGAAATGGGCGCCGCCAAAAAGAGCCATCGCGCCAATGGGCGTAAGCACTTCCAGGGGACTCCATCCGGTACTAAATGTTGAGGCTAAACGAAGCGCTGCTGCCGCAACCATAAAGAGCACCAGCACGGCAAAGCGGGGATTGATTTTTTGTATTGACATAAAACTGATTTTTAGAGTTTGAATGAAATGCCTGCCATCAGGTTAAATTTTTTGGAATTGTAACCGGGAACGTCGAAATATTCCTGGTTGGTGATATTGAGCAGGTCTAAAAATAGTCTGAATTTTTCTGTAATTGAATAAGCCCCAAAGCAATCAATGGTATAATACGCGGGCTGTTTCTCGGGTCCGGCGTCAAATGGACCCTTGATGCGGGCGCCTATGAATTTGAATGCCGGTACAATGTTTAATTTTTTTCCAATCTCAAGTGTGAGGGAGCTGTTCAATGTGAATTTAGGTCTGCGATACAAATTCTTTACTTTCTTATTGTCTTCCCTGCCACTTCCGTCAACATAACTGAAATTATTCTTCCAAATTGCTGCCTTGCCAAACCTGATCCTGCTTTCCAGTTCTGCTCCGTAATTGTGTTGTTCGTCGCGGTTGGAATATTTTCCTGCATAGGTAACCGGATCGGTATAGAATATGATCAGGTTCCTGGTATCGGTTTTAAACAAGGCCAGGCGCATGTAAACATTACTATTGGTAGTCTGGGTCTGCAGGCCCAGTTCATAAGTGATACTGCTTTCAGGGTTAAGATCCCTATTTCCAAATTCCCCATAAAGCTGGTATAAGGAAGGAATTTTATAGGCAGAAGAGATATTCAGGAATAAGCGCGTATTCTCATTTATGTTGAAAGACGGATTGAGCGTAAAGGTTTCATTATTGCCATAGATATTGTGGTGGTTTATGCGGCCTCCGACCTCAAGGTTTAAGCCACAGGAACTGGAGGCCAGCAGGGAGGCGTAAGCGGAGAATTGCCTGATCTTCGCGCTGTCCTTGCCAAGGTTGGATTCATAATTTCCGAAATCGCTGATGCTAAGGTAGGATTGAGTGGTGGTTTGCTGAATGTATTGAATTCCTCCCACAAGCTGCAGATTCTTTGAAATCTTTCCGGATCCAAAAGTTTCGATCGTGGAGCTGTTGCCGAGGAATTTTCCATAGGAATATTTTGAATAAGGGCTGCTGATATCCGTACTATCGTCCAGGAATGAACGATCGGTCTGTTGCAGGCTCCCCTGCAGGTTCCAGGAAAATCCCTTTTTGTGAAACCTGAATGTGATTCCGCCAAGGTTATTACTGTTCCTGGCCTCATAATCCTTATCGTCGGTGAAGGCGCCTCCGTCTAGTCCATTGTGATATTGACCAAAACTTCCGAATGCCCTGGCGCTGAAATACTCCGAAAAGGCATAGCTCAAATCGGCGAGGAGGCTGTTTTGCCAAAATCCATCCTTATCGAAGCGGCTATTTCCAATGCTATCATGCGCGGAAGAAATGCCGTTTGACCTGCTGTAATTATATTGAATGGAATAGCCCAATTTTTGAATATTGCCACCTATGCCGGCACCCGCCTGCAAACTATTATAGCTTCCATAACTCAGGGAGCCATTTGCAGTGATGGGTTTTTTCGCTTCTCTCTTCAGGAAAATCTGGATTACACCGGCCACCGCGTCGCTGCCCCATACGGTGCTTTGTCCGCCTTTCAGGATTTCAATTCGCTCAACCTGCTCCAGGGGAATATTATTCAGGTCAAATGAATTATTGGGTTGTGAAGGATCAAATACCGGAATGCCGTCAATTACCACGAGTGTATTGCCGGTCCCCGCGCCCCGGAAATATAGATCCAGGTTGGTACCGGGGCTATTATTGGATCCATTGATAAAAAAACCGGCCTGTTCATTCAATAATTCGCTGAGACTGCGTCCCGCGTTATTCCTGATCGTTTGCCTGTCAATGACTGTTACAATCTTGCCCGTTTGGGATTGTTTCAGGCTGCTCTTGGTAGCCGTTACCACTACCTCATCTAATTGTTTCGTGTTGCTACTATCCTGCTCTTGCGCAAATAGCATTTTACTGCTGATGATGGTGGCAGCCACAACGAAAAACTTTTTTTTCATATAAAAATGTTTTTGTGACTGCTTCCGAGATTTGAAGGCGAGGAATCGTACCAGCGCCCGCGAAGAAAATATAAATGCCCGTAGGACCTTTACACTCCCTGCTTTTCACCCGAAAGCCTGTGGATTAATAAGTTTGATTTGGCAGGTCTTCTGGCTTGGCTCTGTCTGATTGAAGCACCTTCCCATTGATTCGGCAGAGTAACCTGTTTCAACAGTGGTTGCAGGCTTCAATTTTCGTGAAACAAAAATTTGCACGAAGAACCTTACAGCTACGGGGATAGCGCCGGATTTACACCGGACTTCCCATTTTAATCCTTATCCCCAACCGGCCATGACCGGGGGGAGATGGAACCAAATGCTTTACAAAGATTGTGCAGGCGAATGGAAATTCCAAATCCTGATTTCCACACCGGTGGAATACTTGTTGTTGCAGGAATCCATAAAAGTCAAATGCTCTCCAAAAATTCAGCCATCATAGTATCAGTCAGGTGTAACCGAAAATAAGAAACCGCGGCCCCGCAGAATGATATCTGGCGGCTACGATCAGTTTGATGGACTTTCGATTGGGGATTTATACCTTGGTTTGTCAATTTTCTTAATGTTTGAGTATGCCAGTGTATTTATTGAATCACTTTCAACATAAATCATATATCCGCATCTCAAACCTGATTTGCCGCAACTGCCAACTCACGATTTTATGCTATCTTTCCCTACCATCATTGGCACCATGAGCGAAGACCAGAAACCAAAACTGAACCTTTTTGACATAACCATGATCGTAATAGGTTTGGTGATTGGAATGGGAATTTTTCGCACAGCCAAGGACGCCGCTCAGGCTTCGCTTACCCCCGCCATATTCTTCGCGGCCTGGATAGTAGGTGGCCTTGTTGCGTTTTGCGGTGCACTCACCTATGCCGAAATCGGATCCCGCTTCCCCGTTACAGGAGGCTACTACAAGGTCTTTTCCTATTCATATCATCCATCAATTGCCTTCTCCATCAATTGTATTATACTTATATCAAATGCCGCTTCGCTTTCCGGTGTGGCACTCATCGGCAGCGAGTATATCACACCCCTGATATTCGGACCGGGACCTCATAACCTGGGCCAGCCACTCATCGCCATAGCAGCCATCATAGTTTTTTATGGCGTGAACCTGATGGGCCTCAGAATGAGCGCCACCACACAGAATGTGCTCATGCTCATCAAGATTCTCATGCTGCTCGTGCTGGTAGCAGCATTGTTCTTCCCTTCGCTTTACAATTCCAATCCTATGCCGGTTGCCGATGCGGGCAGAAAGAGTTTCATGGCATTCCTTCTTTCATTTGGCGTGGCGCTCAAAGCCACTTCTTTTACCTATGGTGGCTACCAGCAAACCATCAATTTCGGCGGAGAAGTGAGGAATCCGCAAAAAAATATTCCCAGGGGTATCTTCATCGGCATCCTGGTTATCATCACACTTTATCTTTCGGTCAGTTATTCTTATTATAAAGTGATCGGTTTTACGGAACTGAAATCCACTACCGGAATAGCCTCCATCGTAGCTGAAAAAATGCTGGGCCCGGCAGGGAATTATCTGTCCTCGGTGTTGCTGTTCATAGCCGTACTCGCCTACGTGAATGTATCGCTGCTGAGTAACCCGCGAGTAATGTTTGCCATGGCCGAAGATGGTATTCTACCCAAGGCATTCACAAGAAAGGATGATAAAAAAGACGTTCTGACCGTAAGCCTCACCGTATTTGCGGCCACCTGCGTGATCGTTATCTTTTTTGCAGACACATTCGATAAAATATTAAGCTTTACCATTTTCCTCGATTCCATTGGCATGGCCACTTCTGCCGCCACCATTTTTGTGCTCCGCAAAAGAACCAAACATCTCGATGGCACAGGAATATTTTCCATGAAACTATATCCGCTCCTGCCTATCATTTTTGTGCTGGCATACCTCTTTGTGGGAACCGTGATTGCCATTACCTTTCCGCAATATGCGCTGATCGGAATTTCAGTATTTTCCTTTTTTTTGCTGGTTTATTTTCTTACAAAAAAAGCAGTAAAACCAAAGAAATAAATGGATATCTCCTATATTCTGAACGAACTGGGCGAAGAAAGAGAGCAATATTTCAATGCCATCGCTCCACCAATCATGCAGACCAGCAATTTCGCGTTCAACACCGTGGCGGAATTGAGGGCTCGTTTTGAAGATGAATACAGCGGCTATCTCTATAGCCGGGGTCTCAATCCCACCGTAGAGATCCTCAGGAAGAAACTGGCGGCACTGGATGGC
>CALFNL010000327.1 GCA_937902875.1 uncultured Bacteroidota bacterium
GGAGGCTTTGTACGCAGCTATCCTTGTTGTGGCGGTGAAGACCCGCTTGCCTATGCTTCCTCTGGATTTATATGGAATAATGCGCTTAAACATAACCTTACTTTCAGGGATTACGGAGAATTTGTGCAGGCAAAAATAGAACCGGAACATTTAAACTGGAACGATTGCTATAATGACTTCATCAGCAAAACCAATAAAATTAAGATCCAGTCTACAACGGAGCTGGCTATGTTGCGGCCTTATCTTAGTCCCAGCTTCATAGGATTTCCTGAAAAAGTGCCTGATATATACCGGGCGAATGAATTTATCAAGGAATTAAAAGGATACGAACAAACAGGGGACCTGCCGAATTTAATGATTATGCTTTTACCTAATGATCACACAGCCGGAACAAATGAAAATTATCCAACACCAAGAGCAATGGTGGCCGATAATGACCTGGCTTTAGGTCAGATAGTTGAAGCGGTAAGCAAAAGTAAATACTGGAAAGAGACTGCAATTTTTGTTGTTGAAGACGATTCACAGGCAGGGTTGGATCATGTGGACGGGCGACGTACAGTTTCACTTTGCATCAGCCCTTACACTCGTCGTCATGCAGTTGAAAGTACCATGTACAATCAGAACAGCATACTCAGAACCATTGAGCTTATTTTTGGCCTGCCTCCAATGAACCAGTTCGACCTGGTGGCCACTCCGATGAATGATTGTTTCACAGATAAGCCAGACTTTACCCCCTACACCGCTTTACCTAACCAGATTCCGTTGAATGAAATGAACCCTAAAATAGCAGCCCTGGAAGGTAAGCAGAAGCATTGGGCTAAGGAATCCATGAAAATTCCACTGGCTGATGTTGATATGGGCGATGCGAAAGTATTTAGCCGCGTATTATGGTATTCGGTAAAAGGTTATTCAACTCGTTATCCAAATAAGTAGATTTGCGCCTTATTGAAATTTATATGAAGAGAACTGTTTTTTTGATTCTTATTCTGGGATTTTTTGGTAATAGGGGACTTTCGCAACAGTCGAGGTATTCCTCTTCTTTTGACGACAGTACTTTAAATAATAAGGGCCCGGTTACGATAATGCCTTACAACCGGTTAGTCAGATCCGCGGGAAAGACAATAACCTTTGGCAATCCTGGGAGTGAAAACCATTCCCTGGATATTTGCATGCTTCCCGGCAAAAAATATTTTGTTGTGGAGCACAGGTATGGTATTGCAATAATCAATGTAAAAACTAATGAGGTAACGAGCAATTGGAATTTCAATTCAGTAAATGAATTCAAAAACCTTTCAAGCAGTTATTCCGGTATCAGCTGTTTTACTTATAAAAGTAAAGTGTATATCACGTGGGGCGCTTGCGGCTCGGCAAAGGGAGGAGGAAAATCTGCCGTTATGGTAGCAGAATGGAATGGAAGTAATATAGAAAAAACAGAAGGAATATTTATTGCTTACGTTCCTCCTGCAAGAATAGCCATCCCTAACCAGGTAGTAACAAACATGGAAGGCGGAATGCCGTACCTGTATGTGGTGTTAAATGGTAACAATCAGTTGGTGAAAATCAGGTTTGAGGATAAGAAAATAATATGGACTGCTCCTACAGGTGTAGCGCCATATGGAATTAGCATCATCGATAACAAAGCTTATGTCACCAATTCTGCCGGATCTCTGGTTACCGACACAACCAGGCAAAATGCAGGCACCCCCTGGGGCAGCGCCTATACCGATCCCCGCACCGGCGCAACTGCAGCAGGAAGTCTTTCTATTATAGATATCACTGACGGCCGGCCGGTAAATGAATTGCCGCTCAGCCTTCACCCTACAGCCATTATCAAAAGCAGGGATAATAGGTTTTTATACATTACCAATGGCAACAGCGATCAGATCAGCGTGATCAACGTTAAAAAGGAGTTGGTTTCGGATTCTATTCCCGTGGGTCTTTTTGCCGAACATAAATTGTATTATGGCAGTAGTCCCAATGCTTTGGATATCGATAGCCTTGGAACAACTTTGTATGTAGCAAATGGTTTGGATTATGCCATAGCCATTGTTAAGCTTGGTGAATTGGTTTCTTCGCGAGGTAAAGGTAAAGCAGCAATAGCAGGATATATTCCTACAGAAGGATACCCGGGATCTGTAACATTACAGGATAATAAATTATTCGTTGCGAATATTGAAGCAAAAGGAGCAAGCGTATTAAATGACGCAAGGGATTTACCTCAATACCAGGGTAAGTATTTAAAAGCCTACACTATCCATAAAGAACTGGCTTCGGTTAGCATTATACCATTGCCCGGTAAAGCTGCGTTGAAGAAATATACAGACCAGGTAAAAAAATACAATTTTGCTTACCGGATGGTTCTAACCAATCTGCCTCCAAGAAAAAATATAGCCGCTGTGCCTGTGCCGGAAAGGATCGGTGAGCCATCTGTATTTAAACACGTCTTCTATATTATAAAAGAAAACAAGACCTACGACCAGGTATACGGCGACGTAGCTGAAGGAAGAGGTGATAAGCGCTTATGCATTTTTGGCGATAGTGTTACACCTAACCAGCATAAATTGGTTAAGGAGTATGCGTTGTATGATAATTATTATGTTTCTGGAAAATCTTCCGCGGAGGGTCATCAGTGGGCCGATGCCGCGATGATTTCGGATTATGTACAGAAGAACGTGGCTGCATGGTTCCGGAGTTATCCCCATCGGCAGGAAGATGCATTGGTTTATAATAAAAGCGGTTTTATCTGGAACAACGCCCTGGACCATGGGAAGACCGTTAGGGTATATGGTGAGGCGTGCAAGACCATTTATGATTCAAAATTGAAATGGATTGATATATATAATAAATATATTAATCACAATTCACTTTCTCTTTCGAATGTAACTACGATCGCCAGGTTAAGACCCATTATTTCTCCAACTTATCCCGATTGCGCTAACGAAACAATAACTGATCAGATCAGGGCTGAAGAATTTTTAAAGGAATTCAAACAGTTTGAACAAATGCCGGGAGACAGCTTGCCTAATTTGGTGATTCTTTCTTTGCCATGCGATCATACAGCCGGAACCTCTCCTAATTTTCCAGTACCTGCAGCTATGGTAGCCGACGGCGACCTGGCATTAGGAAGAATAATCGAAGCGATAACACATAGCCGCTTTTGGGATTCCACCGCTATTTTCGTTACACAGGACGATTCCCAATCAGGATGGGATCACATTTCACCTTATCGCTCTCCGTTTTTGATTGTTAGTCCATACTCAGCGCTTAATAAAACAATTCATACTAATTACAATCAAACTTCAGTAGTGAGAACGATAGAACAAATATTAGGAATTCCGCCAATGAATATCATCGATGCCACTGCAATGCCCATGTTCGAATGTTTTACCGGTAAAAAAGTATTAAAAACCTACGATGCAGTTCAAAATGAAATCCCGCTGAATGAAATGAATAAATCTTTGGCCCAACTGAAAGGGAAGGCCAGGGACTATGCAAATCTCTCTGCCACGGCCGCATTTAAAGAGGTGGACGGAGGAGATGATGATACTATGAATAAGATACTCTGGTTTAATGCAAAGGGTGATACAGAATATCCGCAGGCAAATAATAATAAATAGTGGATTTATGAAGCTGTTGCCAGTTTTTTTCTGGTGTTCATCATTCTTGCATCTTTAAATTTGGGGCTTTTTCACATCTAATTTGGCAAGAAGATTTTTACGGTGACTGTCTTCTGTGCTGGAACTTACAAAAAGTTTTTCCGCAATCTCGGGATTCGTAAACCCCTCCGCTATCAATGTAAGTATTTCTTTTTCCCTTTTTGTTATCATAGGAACCTGAGGTAATGCATTTTCTTTTCGCATAGCCTGGCCAGCTTCAAAACTCAGGTAGGTTTTCATATTGCTTACTTGATAGTTTGCCTCAAGCAATTCTTTTTTATCCGCATTTTTCAGTACATACCCGTTGACGACATTCTCTATCATTTTTTGTTCGCCGCCGGGTGTTCCTAATATTGATAGGCGAGTGTCAGATGGCATTGTAATCAGGCATTGTGGCATCCCCGTCAAAATGAAGTATGGCAGCGAGTCGTGAGTTCAACTCTTCAATAAATCTTAAATTAATTTTTGCTCCACGGCCAGCCGGATAAGGCTGGCTGTATTTTTTACTTGTAGTTTCGCCAGCAAATTTTTTCTGTGACTATCTACGGTAAACGGGCTTAAAAATATTTTCTCTGCGATTTGCGGATTAGTGTACCCCTCTGCAATTAATTCCAGCACTTCTTTTTCACGGGGTGTTAACAATGGTAATTCTGTTGCCGAATATTTTTGATACGCTGCCAGCACCTGCCCTACTTCACCACTAAAAAAAATATTCCCATCGCTTACTGCATGAATTGCTTTGATCACCTCTTCTTTTGATGAGTTTTTTAATATATAACCTGATGCACCATTCTCCATCATCTTTTTAATATAAAGCCCCTGGTTGAAAGCACTTAAGCCCAGGATAAAAATGCCGGGATATTTTTCTTTCATAACGGCGCATAATTCCACACCATCCATACCCGGCATACTGATATCCATTAATACCACATCGGCCGTATTATTTACAAAAAACCCCAGACATGATTGTGCATTCATTGCCTGCCCCACCCAGGCAATATCTTTTTCATTTTGCAGTAATGAGTGAATCCCTTCTATTACTACGGGATGATCATCCACAATAAAGACACTAATCATATTTATATATTGAATTCAATATTTACCAATGTTCCTTTCCCGGCCTCTGAGTGAATATCTAACTGCCCCTTTAAATAATCTACCCTTGATTGAATACTGGTAAGCCCTGTCCCTTTATTATCTTTCAGTAGTGCACTATCAAAACCTTTTCCATTGTCTTCTACAATAATACTAAACCGTCCATCTTCTTTAATCAACTGCACTATTGCTGTTGTTGCTGCTGCATGTTTCAATATGTTATTCAGCAATTCCTGGATGATCCGGTAAATAATTATTTCTGTTGATTTATCAAGCCGTGTGACCATCCCAAGGGATTGATACCTGACAATTAGTAATTTCGTTGTATTGATAGTAGTGCAATATTCCTTTAATGCTTCATCCAAACCAAACTTTGTCAGCATTTCCGGCATCATGTTATGTGCCACTCTCCGCAATTCCCGGATGGATGTATCTACCATATCCAATGACCGTTCAAACACGGCCATATTATCGGGGGTTATTATTAAATTGTCTTTCATATTGCTTAAAGAGAATTTTACACCTGATAACAATCCACCCAATCCATCATGCAGGTCTTTAGCCAACCGGCTTCTTTCTTCTTCCTGCCCTTTCAGCATGGAATCAACAGCTACTAATTGTTTATCTTTCTCCAATTCCCGGATGCGTTGCTGCTGCAATTCATCCTGTTGCTTTGCTAACTGATGGCGATGCCGGAGATTACGATATACTAAAAACCCAACTATCAATAAGGCAGCTAAAGAGCCAATTAAAAAAGAATTAAGCGTTGACTTATTTTTAATAGTAAGCAATTGTATTTGTTTATCCTTTTCTAATTGTACGATCTCTTTTTGCTTTTTCTCATTTTGGTACTTAGCTTCCACGCCGGCAACCTTTTCGCTTGTCTCGGCTTTAAACAATGAATCGCTAAGTGTCACTGTTTTTGAAAAGTAATCACTTGCCAGTTTATAATTACCTGCCTGTTGTTCAATTTCTGCCCTTACCAGGTATATTTGTTTCAGGTCTGCTCTTGCACCTACTTCATCAGCCACTTTTTCTGCTTGCAGAATATATTGGAGTGCCTTACTGTTTTGATTCAATTTGTGATACACCTCTGCCAGCATTGCCAAAGAGGTGCAAAGATGATACTTGTTCCCCATTTGCAGAACGTAGCTATGCCCTTCAGAATAATTTGTTAAGGCTGCCAAATATTGCTTTTTCTGGTAATAATAATCTCCCAGGTCATCGTAAACTGTAGCTATCTGTTCAATATCTTCTCCCTTCTTAGCCAATGGTAGTGCCTGCTCTAACAGGGCATACTGCTTTTCAAACTTGCCCAGATCATCATACGTGTTTGAAAGATTCAATAATGCGTTTACAGTTGAATAGCCATCACCGATTGTTTTTGCCAGTACAACTGCTTTTTCCCCGTATTCAATTGCCTTATCATATTCCTTTTGATCGTTCAGCAATGAATTAATATTTGAATATAATGCTGGCAGGCGGGTTTGATCTGCAACCGTCTCCCATAAGCTGGCTGATTGGAAATAGTAGTCAATGGCTTTAACACGATCATTTTTGTGCAAATAAACATTCCCGATATTGGCCAGTATCCTGGCAACCTTCAATGTATCATTCATTTGCCTGGCAATTAAAACAGCCTGCTCAAATGTGATGATAGCACTATCCATTTTATTCAGCTGGATATAACAAACGCCTACGTCATTCAATGATGATAATATAAGCCTGCTGTTTTTTATCTTCCTGCTCAGCGCCAATGCCTGTTGGTAATAGTCAAAACTTTTTTCTGTTAATGTGGCCTCAATCTCTTCGCCGATATCTAATAACGTTCTGGCCTTTACTGAATCATTGACAGCAGCACCAAGTTTTTGCATCAAACTATCGGGTATGTTTTGTGCCCGAAGGTTACTGATGCCAATTATCAGCATCAAGATCCCTGCAAATGATAAATATGGTTTACCTGAAATCATGAACAGACAATGGAAGTATTTTTCATAAAGGTTGAGTTTCTCTATCAGTAAAGCAAATATTTCCCGGAAAATACCAGTTTCGGGTGATTCTTGCAGCAACCTGAACGAATCACTGTTTCGGGTGATGCATACGGTTTTTAGCCTATTTACATTTGGTTATTCATCATCCAAAAAAATACAATGAAAAAATATAACAACTCAGACTCGGGTGTTTTCAAACTTATTCTTGTCCCCATACTCTTTTTTTTAGTCAACAGTAGTTTTGGACAAGCAAGATGGCAGGCCGATGTAAGTGTTACATCTGTAGTTATCACTGCTGCGCCAACTCTTAAAAAAGCAACCAGGGTTACCGAAACAATAAATAAACCGACGGAAAAAGTTGTCCAGGCCGTTGATGACAATTTAAAGTGCACTATTACGATTCATAATGAACATGATGATGATGCATGGGGCACCATGATGGTTGTGGTATTACCCGTTGAGGTTTCGGTAGTAGCCATACCCTCAAAAGCAAAACTTGATCCATCAGTTACTGCCACACAGACCTTCGCAGGGCATATCATTTTTACTATCGGTCATATGACGGTAGGACAAAATGTAACTGTAGAATTTACGTTCACCAAATCGAAGTATGGAAATAAAGTAGGCGCCTACGCTTACAGCGATAGCCCTGATCCCAACCCTGCTAACAATTATAAAGATGCAGTTTACTGATCTCACAATAAAATGATCATTTGAAAATAATCAACATGAAATCGTTTGTAAAAATTATACCCGCAACTTGTATCGCAGTTATGCTTTGCCACGTTGTAATTGCACAGCAGCCGGGTTATTCAGATATCAGTATAAGTTCCATTTCACTAAATGCAGCAGGCGCAGTAAAAAAAGTTCCCGCAGTGAGCAAGAGTAATAATCCTGCAGATCATCCTGTTACCACAACAATATCTGGAGATATATTAAAGTGCAGCATCACTGTAAACAATGCCAGCAATGCAAATGCATATGGTGCAAAATTAATTGTTGTATTGCCTGCAGGTGCTACAGTATCCATAGCCACACTGCCATCAAATGCTACGCCGGTAAGTGAACGTGTTGCAACAGGCGGAGGCCCCGGCTATATACAATTTGACCTGAAAGTAATTTTTTCGAACCAGCCCGTTACTGTTGAATTTACTTTCAACAGATCAACTGGTACCAATAAACTAAGCGCTTTTGTTTTTTGCGGTGTTCCTGATGCTAATGCAACCAACAATTATAAAGATGTAACCTATTAATTTTAAAAAAACAAATATGAAAAAGTTATTTTGTTTTATTTCATATGCTTTACTCGCAATGCATATTTCTGCACAAGTGATGACAAAACCTCCAAAGGTTAACCATGTAATAAGTAATGAAGTAACACTGTCTTATAACTGGTGGCAATATATTAATCCAGGTAACGTAAATTATTTTCCAACATTCACCAATGTTAATCCCATAAATTATACATCCGGTGTGTTTAATTATTCACAACGGACTGCCATGAGCCTGGTAGGATGGGTCAATGCAGGTATTAACCGCAGTACCGCCATATCAGACGATAGCCTGGTGCACCTGGAACCATTGGTGTATTTGGAACAATTAATGGTGGGTAACAATATTGGTGATGCAGGAATATTGCACCTGAAACGCATGAGAAACCTGCGCCATTTTGAAATTGCCGTTGCCGGCGTTCCTGCATATAATATCACTAATGCAAGTATGGCAATGATCGGCGGGCTGAAAAATATGGAAATATTAAGACTGTATTTCTGCAGCAGGATCACTGATATTGGAATAGAATATCTGGCAGGGCTAACAAATCTTAAAGAGTTAACGCTGAATGGTTGTAGTATTACAAACAGGAGCCTGAATTTGCTATCTAAATTTTCAAAACTGGAAACCTTAGGCCTGGCTGCTACAAGCATAACAGATGAGGGTGTGGAAACGATCATTACACTGCTTCCTTCTTTACCTGCATTAAATAAAATAATCATCAGCAATTCGCAAATAACAAAAAAGGGCAGGGAAAATCTAATAGCGGCAAGAAAAGGATTATCGGTTATTTATTGAGCCTTTTTCAGATAATGTATTTTAAGTGTGTATAAATCAGTTCAATTTCATTCTTTTAAATTAATATAATGAAGCAAAATACTTCCGGCCAAAAAATAATGCTGCTTGTCTTAACAATGCTGATTTCACAATACAGCTTTGCACAGCAACAGTTCACCATTACCAGCAACAGGAACAACAATTACTGTAACGGTACCTGTACACTGTTTGATAACCCCGATCTTAATGGCAACCCTACCGCTGTCATCTTTATAACACCGGTGGAAGTAAACGGCATCAATCTGGATCCACATCCTATTTGTGCTTATTACAATGGGAAGCAATGGAGTGTTAAGAACATTGACGATGCCACTATACCCCCGGGAGCACAATTCGATGTACAATATTATTCTAAACCAGATGACAAACATTTTGTTCATGTTGTAACGAAAGAAAACTTAGTAAAAAATAATTCCTACATTGATAATCCGGGATTCAATGGAAACCCCAATGCTCAATTTCAATATTTTCAAAATGCTGCCCCTAACGTTCGTGGCGGTCTTATAAACAAAGCTGAAATTAAATTTCAATATGACGAAGCTGCCGGTAAATGGTATATGACCAATAGCAAAGGCAATACTCTGGATTATGCCACCGGTTATAATATTTCTGTTTCCTCAGGTATAAATACCAATAAACTTATAGGAAAGGATATTTTAACTACACCTCAAACCATAGCGTATACCGCGCAAACTATTCCGCTCACTGTCGTCGCAAAAACAGAGTGGGCCCTTCCGGATCAGGGTAATATCGCACTCTCGGCCGGGTATTGCACACCCATTTGGGGAACCTATGACCATGCGAGCATTCTTGTTACGGATTTCGTGATTGTGACGGGACAAACGTCAAACCAGGGACAACACCTGAAATGGACGGCAACTGTGAACAACGGCTCTGTGCAGCTCAACGTCTGCAACAGCCAGAAGGCATCCTTAGGGGCTTCGGGGGCTATTCAACTGAACGGCAGAAAGGTAAATATTCTTATACTACGCTAGACCAGGTGGTCTTTGAGGATACATACCCGTATGACCTGATTTCAAAGAACAAAAAAAACACTCTTTGCTTATAATCCCTGGTGAGTAATGAATTAATAATTAGCAGTTAAAATTGTTTAACCCATTTATGAAAAGATTATTTATCACTTTGACTATACTTTGTTTATCTGTACCATTTGTCTGGGGTCAGCAGTCGCAGGCCGAATTAGAAAAGAAAATGAAGGAGGCACAGGAAATGATGAAAAAATATTCTAGCGACACTTCTATTAATAAGATGATGAAAAATTTGCAGGAACAGCAGCAAAAGATAAAGAATGCCATGAAGAATCAACCAGCTAATAAGAATGTGGCAAACGGATCCTTATATGCTGACCCCAGTGAATATGGCAACGTTGATAACTGGAAATTTCCCGCAAAGAATACTGCCTTGCTTGCATCGCTTCCAAAAAAAGTATTTACTAAAGCAGAATTGGTAAGCTTTTTGAATGATACCTATTCTCAACTATCCAAAAAATTCCCAGCAGGTATCAGTTCGTCTGTTCCATCCATTGCTGTAAAGTATAATAATAACGGAAGTAAAATGGGGGAGGCAGCAGTAACAGGCTGGTATACCAATTACCGTGAAGAAGCCCTGTTGCTGATCATAAAAGCAGCGGCCATCAATCCTGATGACGGCTTATTATTAAATAATTGCGCCGCCATTTTAAACATGGGTGGCATTGAACAAAAAGCAATTCCCATCCTGAAATATATTTTACTATTAAACCCCGGCAGCAGTATGGTATTGAATAACCTTGGGCAGGCTTATGCCGGCATGGGTGAAACAGATACTGCCATGGTTTATTTGGGGCGCTGTATAAAAATTGAACCCGAAAATCCAGAAGCAAATAATACAGCAGGACAGATTGAAGCAGCTAAAGGAAATACCGGAAAAGCGATCAGCTATTTTGAACAATCCATTAAAGGTGCTTACAATAAACCAGCAGAACTTAAACTCCGGAAAATAAAAAAAGGTTCAAGCATTGTTCCTTTGGTAAGGCCAAGAATAAAACTTCCTGACTATTTTAACCAGTTCAAATACAAGTTGCCTGCACAATGTGCTTCCACAAATAATGCAGCAGTGGCAAAAGCGGAGTATGCAGCATTCAGGAAAATGATAGTGAATCAAATCGAGAATTATTCAGGAAAAATTGCCCAGCTGCAAAGCAAGCTTTATCAAAACCCATTGCCTGCCAAAATGTTTAAAAAAGATGATTTTGCGGCACAGCCATTTCATGAATTTTGCGGAATAATGGCCAGGGATGTTTCGAAAGAACTTTATGATAACATGGGCCAATATGATAAAAAATTTTACGCAGACTATTTGAACCTTGAAAATGAATACAAAGGCAAATTTGAGACGATAAAAAAAACATATAGGGAAAGAGATGAAGCAGCATCAAAGGCCGGTTGTTGTGGCGAAGGGAATGTTTCCTGCTGCGTACCTAATGGAGAAGAATGCAAGGCGTATAATGATCTTGCTAATCAATATCTGCCTAAATATGCCATGCTAACGGAAGACTTTCAGGAAAAAAATCAGGATTTGTTTAAAAGATTATTTGATGAGATGGTATATTGGAGCTACCTGTCACTTCATCCACTCGGCGATGATTATTTCCGTATGGAGTGCTTTTATCCGGTAATAGTGCAATACCTGGGAATGCTTGGCAAGGTGGGTACAACAAAAATCATAGAGCCCTGCAATTTTGAACCAACAACGGCAACTGCAGACAGCAATGAAATAAAAGAAATGGAATGCCCATTCGATATTGAAGTGCCATTTATTGTTGGACACTTTGAATTCAATTGCGAAAAAATTTCTTTAGGTGGCGGTGAAGGCGCCCTGTTTAGTTATGAGAAAAACTTTAAGACCAAACAATCAACGTTAAGTGTTGGCATTGGAGCAAAAATATGGGAGGCGAAAGCTGAATTGGGTCCGGTAAAGGGAAAAGCCGGCGCCGGTCTCAGTGAGACTCTTTTTATAACATTTGATGGCAATAATAAAATTGCTGATGCCGGTATGAAATTTTCTGCAACTGTTTCAGGTGGATTAGAAGCAGAAGCGGAAGCAAAATCTGTAAAAGCGACAAAAGAAATAGCCAAAAAAGAGACTGGAGTTGGTTACACATTAGGTATTAATTCCGGTTGGAATTTCAATGAAGGCCCTTTCAAAGGAATGATTGGTCCTGCATCAGAAGTACAAATAAACAAAAAAGTGAACATGTATAAACCTCGTAATTGATGAAAAAGATTATAGCGATCATAAGTTCCTTATTTCTTGTGTCAAGTGCGAATGCCCAGGATTGTAATAAAGAAACTATTATGAATGTAAAGGGAAAATGGACAATGCTTGCCAACAATATTGTTTACCCTGAAAAAACATTTCCTTCCAGTCAGTTTAGCCAATTATATTCAAGGCTTGATAAAATAGCTCAGATGTTTCAACAGGCTTATCCGCTGCCAGCAGGAATAGAAGCAGAATGGTATCGTTCCATAAGAGGTGCTGCGATTGTAAAGAACGGTCCTGTGCCGTACCAATTCAATTCACTGTACCTGGGCTGGTATTGCAATACGAATGTGCACAAATTAATGCTGGGTGATGAAACAGGTACATGGGCCTATGTTTTTGTGAATGATCTGCATTGGTTCTTAAATGATCAATATGATCAGCTATGGATGAAAATAAATAATACTACTGTTTATTTTCTTCCATTGGTGAAAGAACAATGGAAAGGGATGAACGTATATGCGGTTTCAGCGAATCATGATAAATCCAAGGCCGTTTTAATAATGCAGAGCGATCAACTGCCTTATAAACCTGTAAACCGTCTATCATTTCTGCAGGCTTATAAAGAAAAGGTGGAAACCGACAAAAAAAATCAATTGGATGCCATGAGTAAAACACCTCCTAGGACTGATGCGGAGGAAGAAAAGATCAAGCAAAATGAGTTGGCTTACATCGAAAAAAATTATCCGGTTGCCAACCAGGCGAAAGCAATAGAACGTTACCTGAAAAACTATAAATCCGATAAACAACGCAGGGAAGAAGACCTGCAACGATCGGCTAAATACTATGATGACAGGTTAAAAATAATGGAAGATGTATGGAAAAATGAAACGAATGAAGAGCTGCGACAACCGGCTATTATTGAGAACAGCATTAATTTTAAAGGTTTTTCAACTCTTGAAATGGGCAGAATGCTTGTTGTAATTGATCCTTCCTATTTTAATATGCAATTGCCAAAATATGTACCGCAGATCATCATGTTGTATTGGCAATGGGATAATAGTGCACCGGCGCAGAATTTTAAGAAGCAGATAGAGGAAAAATTTCCTGTTGAAAAATTAAAGGAAATGATCGACAAATAAATGTTTAATTATGAAAAAAATAATCAGCCTCGTATTTCTTTTTGCAACAATGCAGCAGGCATTTGCGCAAACAGAAACCTTTGATATTACTACTTATACGCCCCCAGCGAATTTTATAAAAGACGGTAAACAAGGTGTTGTGATCTATACAAATACCAACTCAGCAACCGGGGGTTTTTGTATGATTGCAATTTATGCGAGCACTGCAAGTGCAGGTAATGAACAAAAAGATTTTTCTGATGAATGGAAAGATTTGGCCGTTGACCTTTATAAAGCCGAAGCCAATCCAAAAACTGAAACACAGACTACTCCCGAAGGCTGGAAAGCTGTTGCCGCTTCTTCGCCAATCAAATTAGACAGCATTGATGCTTATACTATACTCACCGTATTCAGTGGGTTCGGAAAAAAAATAAGTGTGCTGGCCACATTAAACAATCAATCTTATTTAAGCACCATCGATTCGCTTTTGGAAAATATAAAATTAGATAAAACAGCAACTGCAGTTGTAGCACCATCAACTGTTCAGTCATCAATTGCTATTAATGAAACAAATGGGCAATATGGTACAGTGAAATATACAATACCAACGGGATGGACTGTAGCAAAATATCCGGATGGCGACATTATAATGCCTGCTGATCTTCCAAAAGCTGAGTTTTTAGAAATATGGGTGCAACAATCAATGAAGTTTTCAGGAATTATGGAGCAGGCCCTGCAAAAAAGTTATGATGAAACCGTTGCGAAATTGCAGGCTACCAAGATGAATGATGTTAACGGAGGAAATTATGATAAGGTTCCTGCAAAATCATCTTTTCGTGGCTGGGAATATATCCGTTGCAGTGGGGGCATCCATTTGGGCGGCGGTGAATACCCGCCTGAATATGGACTTGATTTGTTTCTGATAAAAATAAATGGCCGGTTTGAGCAGATAGCCATTATCAAATCACGGAATAACTGCGGCCTTGGCAGATATTATCCTTCTGAACGTTTAAAATATTATAATGACATTGAGAATTTTTTATTCTCCCTTCAATTTGCAGATTGGAAAGAACCTGTTGTAAAAACAGGAATTGCAAACGGCGATGGTATTAATGGGGTATGGCAGGGTATTTCAATGTCAGTGGGTATGTCGAAGCCCGGGGCGGAACTGGGCGCTGAGTTAAAAGTAAAGCAGCTTATTTTCTTTTCGAATGGCCAGGCTTTTTTCGGGAATAATTTTCCGGCAGAAGGATTAGACGGATTAAATACCTGGGTAAGAGCAGAAAACTTCCGCCGGGATTGGGGAACTTATTCATTCAGCAATGGCAAAGGAGTTTTGAAATTGCCTTATGCCGATATACCTCTCAGGATGGAAAATGATAAACTTGTTATTACTACCAATAAAACTGATCATGGATTTATTAAGACAAATTCTGTAGATGGGGCAAGGTTCAACGGAGTGTATGCTTTAAGCAGTAAAAATGTTGCAGGAGAAGAAACCGGCATAACACCTCTCATTAGTTTTGCCGCGGACGGAAAATTCACGGACAACGGAGCTTTGAAAATTTTAAATCATGAATATGTTGATTGTTTGAACGCTGCGAAAGAACCGGGTACGGGAGCTTATGAAGTAAAAAAATTTTCGGTCATATTCAATTACACGGATGGGAGGAAAATAAAGATCGCTTTCATAGGTGCTGATTATGATAAAATTAATCTAAGCCCTGCCACACTTACGCTGAGCTTTAATGAGGATGTGCTGAAAAAACAATAGAAGTTTTATCACTATTGTCAATACTTCGGTAAAATTTAAGCTCTTAGCCTGCCGAAGTTCAGGCACTGGTTATAAATACGTTTTATTTTTCTTATTAATTTGAATGACTTTTACCAGCATTGTGAAAGCCCTACTTTTAGATTTTCACATAAGGTAGATACATTGACAGAAGAAGAAAGAAGCTACATTAATGCAAACATTAATCTGAAAAACATTGTCCTATTTCCAGAAATAAATCCTTAAATCAGGCTACACTTACTCACATAGGGTGATAATACGGAGTTTTTAAGAATTTGAAATTGTTACATTTGGTGTTAACCCAAGCCGCCTTTAATGAAGGTATCCCGCAATAATTTAACCTCAGCCGATGGCAGTATTCTAGGAGTGAAGCTGAACAGAAAATAAATGATAAGGCAAGGAGCAATAATAATGATCGGGATAAAGTGGTTGCAACACGATTGTTTATACAGCTCTTTTCAAGTTAGGTAAGGATTCAAATAGTTATTGCGATTATGCGATTAAAAGCCCGATGTTAGGCAAATTGCCAGGCACATTTTAAAAAAAGATCTTTTTGAAAGAAATATCCTGAAGAAAAAAGGACAGGAAAAATGCAATTTCATAATCCTAAAAACAAAAAAAGATTGACATATTTTTTATGTCAATCTTTCTAGTAATTAAATGATAATCAGTGACCCCGATAGGATTCAAACCTATAACCTCTTGATCCGTAGTCAAGTGCTCTATTCAATTGAGCTACGGGGCCTTAAATGGGCTGCAAAAATAAGGCTTATCCGGCTTCTTCCAAAATTTCAAAATTCTAATCATTGCTGGCTCAAGAATCGATAACTATCTGGTCACGTCTCGAAAGAGTGATTTAACACCATTTTGCTCTTTTTACAGGATGTAGTCGGTCAATTCTTTCTCAATAACGCCATCTTACAAATGCTTCCATCGCGGCGTACTGAGTCAGTCCCAACTTCGCATATAGATGCGCAGTATTGGCATTCCGGTCTTCCGCTCTCTGCCAGAATTCCCGGGCATCCGCACCCTGGAATGGCACCATGTCTTTTTGTGACTGGTGAATGAATATGCCAAACCTTTTTTGAAGCACCTGTTCCGGACTCATGGGAATGGCCATCTCGATTTCCGTGACATCCCATTCCTGCCAGGCGCCTTTGTAAAGCCAGATCCAGCAGTCCCTCACCCAATCGTCACCCGACTCCTTGATTCTTCTCATGGATTCAAAAACAATATCGAGACAAACTTTATGCGTTCCATGAGGATCCGCGAGATCACCCGCGCAATACACCTGGTGGGGTTTGATCTTGCGCAACAGGTCAACCGTCAGCTTGATATCTTCTTCTCCCATTGGCTTTTTCTCGATGGTGCCAGTTTCATAAAATGGCAGGTTCTGAAAATGAGCATGGTCATCGCCCACACCCACATAGCGGCAGGTGGCCTTGGCTTCGCATTGCCTGATAAGGCCCTTGATACTCCTGATTTCGGGGGTATCTATTTCGCTGGTCTTTTTATGATGGATATAATCCCTGGCATTGCTGAGAATTTGTGTTGACTTTCTGCTATCCATTCCGAACATATTTTCAAAGCCTACTGCAAAATCGAGGAAACGGGTCACAAATTCATCGGTAACAGCGATATTGCCTGAAGTCTGATAGGCTACGTGCACATCATGGCCCTGGTCATGCAGTCTTTGAAATGTTCCGCCCATGGAAATGATATCGTCATCAGGGTGTGGAGAGAAAATGATGACTCGTTTAGGATAGGGAGCCGACCGCTCAGGATGATTCGGCAGGTTAGCATTGGGTTTGCCTCCCGGCCAGCCGGTGATTCCGTCGCGCAACATATAATACACCTGCAGGTTGATCTCATATGCCTCACCCTTTTCCACCAACAAATCTCCCAGCCCGTTGTCGTTATAATCGCTGTTGGTGAGACTCAGCACAGGCTTGTTCAGTTTCAATGAAGTGTTCACTACTGCCCTGCGGATCATTTTTGGAGTCCATTCACATTCACCCGTGAGCCAGGGGGAGCGGTTCCGGGTGAGGTCTCCGGCCGCGCCTTCATCCATTACAAAGAGACAGTCATTATGATTCTGCAGCAGCGATGCCGGTACCAGTTCCGTAATATTTTCTTCAACGGCCCTTTTGATGATGGGTGCTTTTATTTGTCCCCAGGCCATGAGAATAATTCTCCTGGCCTTCATGATCGTGCTGATTCCCATGGTAATTGCCAAACGTGGCACCTGGGAAATATTGGCGAATTCAAAGGAATTGGCAATGCGGGTGGAATTCTCCAGTGTTACCAGCCTGGTTCTCGAATACACGCTGGAGCCGGGTTCATTGAATCCTATATGCCCGTTATTGCCGATGCCCAGAATTTGCAAATCAATGCCACCAACGGATTCCATCAATTTCTCATACTCCTGGCAACGCTGCTTCACCTCCTCCTTTTTCCATTCGCCATTGGGGATATAACAATTGGAAGGATCAATATCTATTTTATCAAAGAGGTTCGTTCTCATGAAGCGATTATAACTTTGCAGTGCCTGTTTTTCGATCGGGTAATATTCATCCAGATTGAATGCAATCACATTTCTAAAACTCAGGCTTTCATGCTGATGCATTCTCACCAATTCCGCGTATAATGTCTTGGGTGTAGATCCCGTGGCCAGACCCAGTACACATTTTTCTCCCTTGTTTTGCTTCTCCCGTATAAGTTTGGCAATTTCCTGGGCTACAAATTTTGATCCGGCGAACAAATCAGCAAATATCTGACAGGGAATTTTTTCAAAAGAATCAACCATGCTCATGTTTAATATATTATTTTAAGGTGAACACTATAAGAAATATCCCTTACTCAATCCATAACCTGGGGAGATGTTAAAGATATCATGCTACTGGGCGCCCACACAAAAAATAGCATTCTATTTTCAATCAACAACAGTTCGGTTGCCAGTTACAGTTATCCCAAACCATGAAGGCCAATAGGATCAAGTGTTCAAAAAACCAGCAATTCATCTACGAAGAGCCAGGCATCGTTGCCGGCGCCGGGTTTACCTTGGGGAATTTTACCCGCGTTTTTTGCAAGCACCCTCACATAGCGCGCCTTCAGACTGGCTATATCCATCCTGATTTTCAATAATCTTTTGTTTTCAAATGAATCTTTTGATGCCACATTACGAAACACCATCCCATCGTTGGATACGGAAAAACTGAGGGAGGAGGGGGGATATATCCTTGCCCTTGGATTATTGATGAAATTAATTCCGAATGAAGAAATTTCAACTGGCCGGTCAAAGTCAATTACCGCGTCCAGATCGTTCCCGCTGAATCCAAACCAATTATTGTCATCGCTGTTTTCGCTGCCTTCAATTCCATCTACCAGCGCGAAATCACTGCCTGGATTGTGATCCTTTGCGGGCGCAAACCTGGAGATCACTTTTTTGCCAGCTGCTTTATGGATTATAAATGCCTGCCTGTATTCATTCCCGTAAGGCTGATCATTCAGAAAGGGTCTTGCCCTTATAGTCATGGATTTGCCAATGGCAAGCGGCAGTAGATAGATATCTGAATTAGGTGCAGGTTCAGACCCGTCGTTGGTGTATCGGATTCTCGCGCCATTCAACCGGGTACTGAAGGCGAGCTCTATGATCCCTTCCCTGGTTCTGCTCACTTCACCATTGATTCCCAAAGCATGTTTGGCATAATTCACTTTAAGCCTGTCCAGCCTCTTCATTTCAATTTTCAGCCTGTTCAGGAAATTATCATAGTTCTTCTTATTCTGCTGGCTCCATAAAACTTCACTTAGTGCGATGGCCCTGGGGTACACCATATATTCAACCTGGCTTTCAGTTGGCATATATTCAGTCCACACATTGCCCTGTGCACCTTTGATATATTTTGCTTCTTCTGCGGATAGTTTGGCGGGAATCGGTTCATAACCATAAACCACATTCAGGGGCAGGAATCCGCCTATTGCGAGAGGTTCGCTGGAATCCCTGGATTGGTAATGATCCAAATAAACATATTTCCCGGGTGTCATCACTACATCATGATGCTGCTGCGCCGCGGTGATGCCTCCTTCTTCGCCCCTCCAGCTCATTACCGTTGCATTGGGCGCGAGGCCGCCTTCCAGGATTTCATCCCAACCAATGATCTTCCTTCCTTTCGCGTTGAGATATTTTTCAATCCGCTGGATAAAATAGCTTTGCAGAGCATGTTCGTCTTTAAGCCCCAGTTGCCTGATGCGCTCCTGGCATTTGGCACATTTTTCCCATCGTGTTTTTGGACATTCATCGCCACCAATATGAATGTATTTTCCAGGAAATAGTTGAATCACTTCATCCAGCACATTCTCCAGGAATGTAAAGGTGCTGTCGTTGCCGGCACAGAACACATCAGGGAAAACGCCCCAGCGGGTGGCCACTTCATAAGGCCCCTTAGTGCATCCCAGGTATGGGTAGGAAGCCAATGCCGCCAATGCATGGCCAGGCATCTCAATTTCAGGTATGATGGTGATCTGCCTGTCGGCTGCATATTTCACCACTTCGCGAATCTGATCCTGCGTGTAATATCCGCCGTGAGGAGTGCTGTCGCCCACAAAAGGATTGAATTTTTTTCCTACAACGGTTTGCTTTCGTATGGAGCCGATTTGGGTGAGTCGGGGATATTTCTTTATTTCTATCCTCCATCCCTGATCTTCGGTAAGATGCCAGTGGAAGGTGTTGAATTTGTAAAGGGCCATCAGGTCAATATAGCGCTTCACAAAATCCACAGAAAAAAAATGGCGCCCTACATCCAAATGCATGCCGCGGTACTGGAACCTGGGATAGTCATAGATATCGCAGGCAGGAAAGCTGATCTTTTTCCTGTTGGAACTTGCGTTTTGTTCCATGAGCTGCAGGAGGGTTTGGGTGGCATTGAACAGTCCCCTGGCATCACCCATCAGCCTTATTGAATTGTCTTTAGCCTTGATGCCATAGGCTTCATCGGGTGCGTCGGCTTTCACCTTGATATCATAAATTATTTGCGTAATGGCAGGGTCATTGACCGGTTGATTTACGATCTTCAATTTGTAGCCGGTCCATTTTGAAAGATAGTCATTCAGGTATGCCACGGTACGGGAAGCGTCTTTATTAATGAGTACGATCTCCGTTTGAGGACCAATGCTGACGATCCCGTTCTTCAATTCGCTGAATACGGGTTGCGGAATCACATTTACTGACTGTTGAGCGAAAGCGCAATTAACGCCAAGGGAAAGGCTTACAATTAGTGTAAAGAATCGTTTTGTGTTCATGGACTACTGATTTAATATTGGCAAAAAGATTTTGGATGAGTGTTCAAGATCGTGATAAATTCTTATAGTTGATTTTTGAAAATCGTGTGATTCGGCATTGGGTATGTTCAAATATTTTTGAGGATTCCTGTCCACGAGGGGGAACCAGGAACTTTGCACCTGTATCATGATGCGATGCCCTTTTTTGAAAGTATGCGCGGCATCCGGCAATTCAAATTTCACTTCTTCTATTCTTCCCGGAGTGAAAGGCGCAGGCTTTTCGAAACTGTTCCTAAACTTTCCTCTTATTACTTCGGCTCTCACCAGCCGCTGGTAACCGGCCATATGCAGATTCTGGGGATTGGGAACAGGATCTGGTTCATCGCCAGGAAGTACATCAATTAATTTTACCACAAAATCTGCGTCAGTGCCTGTTGTGGATACAAATATATCCGCGAATATCTTTCCCGAAATGGTGATTGGAAAAGCCAGGGTGTCGGTTTGATAAGTCAATACATCCGGCCGTTCCGAAGCGAATCGTTGATCGTCCACCATATATTCATTCCTCCTCCTTCTATAAGTGCCATCCACATAGGGTACCGGATTGGCGGGGTCACTTACATATTCATCAAAACCGTTAGACCGTGCCTGTGATCGGGAAAGCTTCTTATTTTCTTTCAGATAAAATGGCAGGGGAGTGGAATTCGGGGGAGGCCAGGTATCATATTTCTTCCATTCATTGCTGCCCGTCTCAAAAATATAAGCTTCCGGCAAATCCAATCCTCCTTTGCTTTTGAGGTAATAGTTGAAGAATTTTGTTTCTATTTCGTCTCTGTAGAACCCGCTGGTATTCTGCACGAAATCATGGGTGCCGAATTTGGTCCATTCCATTCGGCTCCAGGCGCCATGCGTCCAGGGCCCCATGACCAAGCTGCTGCTGTTTTGGGGATTTTGTTTCTCAATGGATTCATAGGTACGAAGCGCCCCAAACATATCCTCCGCGTCAAACCAGCCACCCACCACTAATACAGCGGGTTTAATATTTTTCAGGTGAGGCCGGACATTTCTTTTCTGCCAATAGTCGTCATAAGTGTCATGAGCCAGGTATTCGTTCCAGATCTTTCCCTGGTTGTTGAAATAAAGAGGGCCATTGCTGTTATTCAGAGGTCCCATGTCAAGAAAAAATTTGTATGCATCGGTATAGTCTGTGGTAAAAAGGCTTTTTCCGTAATCCTGTACCGGTCCCTTGCGATGGGCGTCGAAATATTTCATAAAATCAAAATTATCCAACAGGAAGAATGCACCCTTATGGTTAGCATCGTCTCCTATGAATTCATCGGTTACGGGCGCCTGTGGTGAAACCGCTTTTATGGCAGGATGTGCATCGGGCAGTGATGCGGTTGCATAGAACCCTGGGTAGGAAATTCCATAAACACCAACTCTTCCATTATTATTCCCGATATTTTTCAGGAGCCAGTCAACGGTGTCGTAAGTGTCGCTGCTTTCATCCACGTCTTTTTTGGATACCTTCTTGTCAATGGCCGGTGTCATCTCCTGAAATGTTCCATAACTCATGTAACGACCCCTAACGTCCTGGTAAACGAAAATATATTGCTCCTGCATCAATTGCCTGTTGGGCCCCAGTCGCCGGTTTGGAAATTTAGTGGCGCCATAAGGGGCGCAACTATAAGGCGTTCTCTGAATCAGGAATGGATATTTCTGCGATTTGTCTTTGGGCTCATAAATGGTTGTAAAAAGCTTTACGCCATCTCTCATAGCAATATATACTTCCTTCTTGGTATAATGGGTACGAATAAAAACCGAATCCTCATTCAGCGTCTGGCCATGAAGGATCAGAGAGGCCTGAAGCAAAAATAGAAAGGATAGACATTTCATTTGCGCGATTCTTTAAGGAAGTACTGGTAAAATAACGGATGAACTATTGGTCGCATCATGATAAATATCAATCGTTGCCTTTTTGAAATCACTGTCATTACAATGATACACGTCAATGAATTGCTGGGGGTTGCGGTCTGCCAGTGGAAACCAACTGCTCTGCAGCTGCACCATCAGGCGATGTCCTTTTTTAAAAGTGTGAGCGATCGAGGGCAATTCAAATCTCAGTTTTTCAACCTTCCCGGGTATGAATGGCTCAGGGTTTTCATAGCTTTTTCTGTATCGACCTCGGAAAATCTCACCCCGCACAAGCATCTGGTAGCCTCCCATCGGATATGTCTTGTCGGGGTCTGATTCGGCATAAATATCAATATTTACATAACCCGCACGGTCAGGGAAGACGTCAATAATTTTTACTACAAAATCCGCGGCGGTGGTGGAAATGCTTGTGGCGAGGTCTGCAATAACATTACCCGTAACCGTTAGGTCTTCTTTCAGAGTATCAGTCTGGAAAACCAATACATCTGGCCTGCGGGAAGCGAAACGCTGGTCATCTGTCATATAATTGCGGGTTCTGTTGAAATGAACGTCTTCGGTATAGGGCACTGGTTTTGCAGGGTCGCTGATATATTCGCTGAATGATTTCGCCCTATTGGGCCTGGTCCAGGCAAGTTTCCCGTCTGGCTGCAAATACATGGGCTTGTCTTGTTTCGCTGCCGGGGGCCATTGCTCAAAGCTCTTCCATTGATTACTGCCTGTAATAAAGATATTGGCTTCGGCAATGGCGGAAATATCTCCCTTCCCTTTCAGGAAATAATTAAAGAATGGTATTTCCATATTCTTCTGGAACCATTCGCTGGTGTTCGAACCAAAGTTGATATTCCCCAGGTGGGTTCCGTCGTGGTTGGCCCATTGTACGTGATACCATGGACCCTCCACTATTTTATTAAATGATTTGCCCGGATTGTTTTGTTCAGCAGCCTTATAAGCATTCCATGCTCCCCAGCAATCTTCCGCGTCAAAGAGTCCTCCAACCCACAACATGGCTGGCTTCAGATTCAGGGTGGCATTTCTGGCATCTCTTGCTTTCCACCAGGAATCATAGTTTGGGTGGGCATAGAGATCTTTCCAGAATGCAATGCTGTCGCCCATCAATTTGGCCAGATTCTTCAGCGCCCCGGTTTCCAGGTAAAATTTGTAATTGTCATGAGTGTAATAGTCAAATTCCGTGGGCCCCACTGTGGTAGGTGCCAAACGTGGTTTTCCGAATGAAGAATAAAATGCGAAAGCATCCATCGCAAAAAAAGCGCCATTGTGATGGAAGTCATCTCCGATGAACCAATTAGTGACGGGAGCCTGGGGACTGACAGCTTTAAGCGCGGGATGATTGCTGGCGGCGGCCATGTTGGAATAAAAACCGGGATAGGAAATTCCGAATACGCCTACATTGCCGTTATTACCTGAAATATTCCTGATCAGCCAATCAATCGTATCGTAAGTGTCGCTGGCCTCATCAATATCCTTGTTGGTTTTTTTGTTTGGATTGAATGGCCTTATATTCACAAATTGGCCCTCGCTCATCCAGCGCCCTCGCACGTCCTGTGTAACCATAATATAGCCTTCCTTGAAATATTCCAGCTGGTATGAATCCCAATAGGCGTTGAATTCGTTTTCACCATATGGGGCGCAGGAATAGGGTGTTCTCGTCATTAGAATGGGATGCCTTGTGGAACTGTCTTTTGGAATATAGATAGAAGTGAAAAGCTTAACACCATCCCGCATGGGTATATAGCGTTCTATCTTATAATAATTTTCCCTGACCCAGATAGAGTCCTTCGCGTGATCCTGAGAAAATGCCGATAAATTCAGCAGTGCCACTGCTAATAAGGAAAGAAATTTTTTCATGGAGGAGTGATGTTTGTGCGATAAATTTAGGCAAACTGGCCTGTAATGCAAGTTAGAATTTGTGCAGGGAGTGGAAAATCGGCCGATAGAGTGTTCATTTTGGCATACCTGATATTAGCCATCAGATCATATGTTTGGAGACAAATTTTGACGGATCTTCCTTATACTGTTTGCACCATTATTCCTTCATGCGTGAGCACGAGTTCCTCTATTGCGATTTCGGAAGAATTGGCCACCAGGATTGGGCCGGAATATTTTATGGGGAATGCGTTACGTACCTGCCAAACCATTATGGGCGCATGGTTTTCATCCAGCAGGGATATAGTGATATCCCTCCTTTCCACCGTATTGAGTTGAATGGTGTTCATCCAGGCAAAAAATTCATTGTCACCCTTCATGATACCTCTTTTCAGCACAATGTTGCCGAATTTCTGCAGGCCTGGCATTTTGCGTGCATGCTGGGAGGGGTCGCTCCCTTCACGATATTCACTCACTTCCACTTCGCTTTCCAATCCTGACACTTCTGAAAAACCTGTTCTGGTACCGCCCCAATTCACGGTAAAATGGTAAGCAGGCATTGGATAATGTGCAGCCATGATATATCGGATTAGTCGTTTTATGAAATGAATCAGAGAATGAAAGAACTTCATTCTTTTTGATACAAATTAGAGATTATTATCGGGAGTTCATAACCATGAACCGATATCGATCCCGCTCCTTAAAATTAGAATAAGGGTGCCCGTCTCCAGAATCAGGATTGCTAATGTCTCAAATTTGAGCTCATTCCACTTTCGTGATCTTGAGCATATTGGTAGGAAGATGCAGGTGAACGGGAAGGCTGCCTGTATTAACCACAATATCTCCGGATTTCAGGAATCCCCGTTCCTGAAGTATCTTGATTTCGTCGGAAACGATATCATCCATGCTCTGCTCTTCGTCATAGAAGAATGCCCTGACTCCCCAACTGAGGCTCAATTGGTTCACCAGTGTTTTCTCTTTGGTGAAAATATATAATGGTGCTTCGGGTCTGTAGCTGCTGATCACAAATGCGGTATAGCCACTTTGGGTCATTCCGATCAGGGCGTCAGCATTAACATCCCTGGCTATTTTGCAGGCATTATAACAGATTGCATCGCTCAGAAAAGAAGGAGAATGTGGCTGAGGTTTCAGGTCTTCTTCCCTGTTATAACGGTATTCTTTACTCTCAACTTCATAAATGATTTTTCGCATGGTTTCCACCACCAGCACGGGGTATTTTCCAGTAGCGGTTTCCGCGCTCAGCATCACGGCATCGGTACCCTCCAGCACGGCGTTGGCCACGTCCGTGATCTCGCTTCTATTGGGTTTGATCCGGTCGATCATGCTTTCCATCATTTGTGTGGCTACGATCACTGGCTTGGCACGATGAATACATTTCCGGATGATGTCTTTTTGAATCAATGGCACTTGTTCAACGGGTAATTCCACACCCAGGTCACCACGAGCTATCATGATTCCATCGGATTCAAGAATAATATCGCGGAGATTGGTAATGGCTTCCGGCTTTTCGATCTTGGCCATGACCTTGGTCTTGCTTTTCCTTTCCTGCAATTTACTTTTGATAATTACGATGTCTTTTTCACTCCTTACGAATGAAAGAGCCACCCAATCCAGATTCTGCTCTATAACGAATTCAAGATCAACCAGGTCTTTTTCAGTTAGCGCCGGCAATGAGATCTTGGTATCCGGTAAGTTTACGCCTTTCTTGGACGACAATATACCCGGCGTAATCACTTCCACTTTTACGTCATTGTCTTTTGTAATCTGCTTCACCTTCACTTCAATCTTGCCATCATCAATCAGGATCATATTACCGATCTTTACGTCTCCTGCCAGATTGGGGTAGGAAACATAGATTTTTTCCTTATTGCCTACACATTTGGTATTGGTGAAAGTGAGTATCTCGCCTTGCTCCAGAAGCATCTCTCCATTCTCAATTTCGCCTACCCTCAGTTTTGGACCCTGCAGGTCGCCCAAAATGCAGATATTATAAGGCTCCGTATCGTTAATTCTGCGGATATGTTCAATGATCTTCAAGTTGTCTTCATGGGAGCCATGGGAGAAATTGAGTCGAAAAATGTTTACGCCGGCTTTCACAAGCTCCAGCAGTTTTTCGTATGTGTCGCAGGCCGGGCCAACGGTGGCAACAATTTTTGTACGATGAAAAGTATGTTCTAGTCCAGCTTGTTTATCCATTTCTTTATGGAGATATTTAGTGACATTATTTGACATGGTTCTGAATTAATTTATTTGGTTTAGGATATGGAAATGATGTATGGAAATTGAAAGTATTGCAATTCATTGCGATATTTTCGTGCGCCTCTGACGGAGGCATGACCTCTTGCCGGTCAGCAATCAGGAAGCCAAAATCTTTATGATTTTCAACCATTCATTGTCAATATTCTGTTTTGCTTTTATAGCTTTGTCAAGTGGTGTATAATAGAGCCTGTTGTTAACGATACCGATCATTACATTGTGCCTGTCTCCGCCTTCCATCAATGCCTCCACGGCAGCGTATCCGAGACGGCTCGCAATCAGCCTGTCGAGGCAGGAGGGAGAGCCTCCGCGCTGAATATGGCCGAGTATGCATACTCTCACGTCAAGGTTGGGCAGGCTTTTCCTGATGGCTTTTGCAACTTCATTACCTCCTCCAAATTCATCGCCCTCTGCCACTACTATGAGGTTGACAAGTTTTTTTCTTTTTTCTTTCTCTTGTAAGGATGTGATGACCTCATTGATATTGGTCTTGCGTTCGGGGATCAGAATATTTTCGGCGCCGGTTGCGATGCCGCTGTGGAGTGCTATATAGCCTGCGTCTCTTCCCATCACCTCAATGATGAAAAGCCTGTCGTGCGCGTCGGCCGTATCGCGTATTTTGTCAATGGCTTCCACCGCGGTATTCACCGCTGTATCAAAACCAATCGTAAAATCAGATCCTGCAATGTCTTTGTCAATAGTGCCGGGCAAACCAATACAGGGAAAGTTGAATTCGTTTGAAAAAACCTGGGCGCCACGGAATGAGCCGTCTCCGCCAATTACTACCAGGCCATCAATTCCAAGCCTGGTCAGGTTGTCATGGCCCCTTTTTCTGCCTTCATAATCATAGAATTCTTTGCAGCGGGCTGTCTTAAGGATCGTGCCGCCTCTTTGAATAATATTGGCTACACTTCTCGACTCCATTTTTACTATATCATTTTCAATGATCCCGGTGTACCCGCGCATGACGCCAAAAACTTCCAATCCATAATAAATTCCAGTGCGTACTACGGCCCTGATGGCTGCATTCATTCCAGGCGCGTCGCCCCCGGATGTCAGCACGCCGATTTTAGTCACTTTTTTTTCCATTCGTTTCAAAAACTTGGCGAAGATGATTAAAAATCATTCAATAGACAAGCATATTCGTTAAAAAAATGGTATGGCGTTCCACGAAGTGTCAAAAATACGTAATTAGCATCATTCGGCAATTTTGAGCTGTTCGGATAATGATTTTGTAAATTGTAGTCAAAGAATACTTTGTATATGGATCAACAGAAGATTTTGATAACGGGCGCGAATGGTTTATTGGGCCAATGGCTGGTGAGAGCAGTCTTGCAGGAAAACTTTAAGGTCATCGCCACGGGCAAGGGGCCTGGACGCTTTCCATTTCAGTTTGGACCAGGAGGTAAATATGCTGAATTAGACATTACCGACGGTAACATGGTAGATGAATTCCTCAAAATGGAAAGACCTGACCTGATCGTGCACGCGGCTGCCATAACACAGCCGGATGCATGCGAATTAGACAAAGTATCATGCTGGAATTGCAATGTAACTGGAACCCGTTTCCTCATTGATGCTTCCACGAAATCCGGATCTTTCTTTGTTTTTATATCGACTGATTTTGTTTTCTCTGGCGAAGCGGGTCCCTATCGGGAAGAAGATTTGCCTGATCCTGTGAATTATTACGGGAGCAGCAAATGGGCGGCAGAAAAAGCCGTGGAAGAAAGCGGACTCGATTCTTCCATTATCAGAACATGCCTCTTATATGGAAATTCTTTGAATGGATCGCGTCCCAACCTGGTAACCTGGGTGCGCGACAGCCTGGAAAATAAAAAACCAATCAGGGTGGTGAATGATCAATGGCGTACACCCACTTATGTGGAAGATTTAGTTTCGGGAATCATATTGGTGCTTAAGAAAAGGGCCCGTGGCATTTTTCATATTTCCGGAAAAGAAATGTTGACCCCATTCGATATGGCAGTTAAAACGGCGGAGCATTTTAATCTGGATCAGTCCCTCATTGAAAAAGTTGACGCATCTTCATTTAGCCAGCCTGCCAAACGTCCAGTCAAAACAGGATTCATCATTGAAAAGGCCGTCAGCTTATTGGGATACCAACCCAGAACATTCGGGGAAGCCCTTCAAAGGATGTCGGAAGAAAAGAAAGCGTATGCCGGCTGAATCATTCATAAAATATATCAGAACTCATTTCCGGGAAGCCGTGGATCTATTAAGGGACTATGAGGAACATGGGAGGGAGGAGGATTTGCATCAATTCCGGATCAGGCTTAAGAAAATAAGATGCGCGCTAGACTGTATGCAAAAAATTGGGGATAATGCAAAATTGATAAAAGTGCGGCACAGGGTTAAGCGAATCTTCAGGCAAACGGGCGAGGTGAGGGACGCCCAAATTCTTTTGCAGTGGCTGAAGAAAAACAGGATGCCGCTGACCATTGCACGTAATAAGCCGGATGAGAGGCTGGCCGAATTAGAAAAGCAGCTGAGGAAAGACATTCCTCCTCAATTGAAAAAGCTGCGGAGAAAGCAAGGGATCCTGCTTGAAGTTGCTGGTAAATATGCAAGCGAAGATATTGAAGCCTGCTTTTTCAATTTGCGCAAATTGTTCAGGCAACTGATCAGCGCAGAAGTAAAAGTTGAGCAGTGGCACGAATTGCGAAAGCTCGCCAAAAAAATTGTTTACTCTTTTCATTGGCTGCCGGTAGAACAATTTAATTTTCTGAAAAGGTCAACGGAGATCGAGCGCCTCGATGAACTCCAGGCTGCGATTGGTCTTTGGCATGATGAAATAGTCAGGAAAGAATGGATGGGTAGCCAGAAGAATTTTCTTAGCGGAGATGAAAAGCTGAAAAAGGAATTCAGAAGAACCTGGATTCACATACGGGAATCGGAAACAGTTCATGCGAAACAGGTCCGGCATTTGTTGAAGCTGGAGCAAAGAAAAATATTACAATCGCTGCAGGGCTGAAAACATTATTCTATCTGTTCAGCATTTTTCTGGCGGCTTAACCCGGATGTTCTGAAAGTGAAAGCAGGTTCCCGTCTGGATCCTTAAACCAGGCGACTTTAGATCCTGATGGCGAAGTCCACACTCCCAATTCGTTCTGTTCTATGAAATCATATCTTTCAAAGCGTATCCCTTTCTTTACAAGCGCCTCAATATAGAGGCCAATATCTTTTACATCCCATCCCAACACGGTGAAAGGGTGGGGCTGCAAGTCTCTTACTACATTTATCCGCAAAGAGGTTCCGTTAGCGTCAAACTCTACGCCAAAGTTATCCTGGTAAATAAATTTCAATCCCAGGGCATCCTTATAAAAGGCTTTGGCTCTTTCTGGGTTGATAGTTGGGATGAAAGCCTTCAATTTTTGATCTGATAACATTTCTTTAAAATTTAATTATGCATCAGTCCGCTAAGATAATGCTGCCTGGGTTTGCCATGTGATTGCGTGCAGAATTCATGTTTGGGAAAGCAGGAACACTAATGGCCTGCAACTTTCGCCAGTAATGGATTTATTTCATACCGGTTCAATTTGGAAGCCGGATCTTGTGCTGCCAATTCATGTGCCTGGTCTTCCTTGTCAACAATCAGAATGCCGATGCCAAAAGTACCTCCTGGATCCAATACAGGTCCAAACAATAGAGCCAGACCTTTGTTCATGAGTTCCGTCCAATACTGAGAGTGCTCACTCATTATCTTTCGCTCTTCCTCGCTCATGGTTTGGGCAAAATCGGGCCTCGAAGGCACCAGTTTCAGGAAGAAGTATTTCTTTTGCATTTCGTAAATTTTGATTGGCTACAAATGAAAAGCAATTCCCGGAACTGGAAATAGTTGGGGACGGCTTTTAACAAAGCCTTATCTCAATCAAGACAAATTTGTCACTTCAATGGCAGGTATAGTTCTGCCATCATGCACCTGGCGCTTCCACCGCCATTGGTTTCGATAGTATCGAGGGAAGAGTGGATAATGGAATTGTATTTTTCAAGTTCCCTGATCTGGTTTGGACTGAGCGAAAGGAAGGCCTGGCTAGACATTACGACGAATTTTTCTCCCTTCATATTTTGCACCTGCAGCATATTACCAGCAAAATGATTCATCTGGTTCAGGTTTATTTCAATGAGCTCCTTACCTGAATTCCGGATTGTTTCAGTCACAAGAGCCCGCTCTGCTTTGTCAGGAATAGAGAGCAGGCAGATCACCACATAGCGATCTGCCACGCACATCATTACATTGGTATGGTATATGGGCAGGCCTTTTTGATCCACCGCGTGAAAAGCAATGGCTTTGTAACTGGCATCTTTGCAAAATTGTTCCAGGGCCTTGATATTGGTCCGGGCCGAAAGGCAGGCATATGCAATCTTATGATCCCTGTCCAGTACCATGCTACCCGTTCCTTCCAGGAATATGCCTTCTTTTTCAAAAGGGCTCAGGTCAACTGTTTTGGTAATGATGAATTTATTACCCAGTGATTTCAGCAGGGAGGGTTTCCTTTCCAGCCTCCGGTTCTGCGCATACATTGGATAGAGGAAAACGCTTCCGTCTTCGTGAAATGAAATCCAGTTATTGGGGAAAATAGAATCGGGTGTAGGGGGATCAGGCTCGTCTTCAATTACGGTTACATCTATTCCCGAGTCTTTTAATTTGAGAACCAGGAGTTCGAATTCCAGCAGCGCCTTTTTTTGGGCATCCTGGTCTTGCCCGGGTATCTGGAAAGCGTTGTTGACGGCGGTTTCGGCGTTGAAGCTGAAATTCACCGGTTTAATCATCAGAATATGTGAAGTTGCCTGCATCGGCCTGCGTTTTCATTTTTCAATTTGATACCTTCTCAATTTGCTATCATGAATTTATATCATCTCTTAGCAGGGGCAT
>CALFNL010000328.1 GCA_937902875.1 uncultured Bacteroidota bacterium
GCAGCCTGGCCCGCAACAGAAATTATACTGCTATCAATATGTTTGGGTTGGTTGTGAAGTGGGAATCCGGAAAATACTGGGAGGCAACCGCCGGCAACTGATCTGGCAATTCCCCGGTGAGACGGATATGATAACTTTCTTCGCAGTTTTGTTGGCAGTAACTGTTTGCATTGTTGCATTACCTTTTTTGAATCAGCTACTCCAACTCGATCTGAAACCAGAGATCAAAAATCCGCAACAGCTTCTTTTCCTGATTTTGGTCACTTTGGGCGTGACAGCATTATCGGGCTTTTATCCTGCCATGGTATCATCCGGGTTTAATCCTACCAATGCTTTAAAAAATGAATTCATTATCAGAAAAGAGAGCGGTATTTCTGTGAGAAGAGGACAGATAATAATGCAATTTTGTATCTGGCAGGTCTTGATCATTTGTGTTTTAGTGATGGTAAACCCTGTGAAAAGTTTAAGAAGAGAGTAGAATCACTTTTTAATTTGCTGAACTACTTAAATTGGTGAGAAGATCTATTATTGACAAAAAGCAGTTGAATTTCTTGCCGGGCTTCAACCCTCTACAAAACCCAATCAACATTTGGTTAACGGGTTATTAACACGAATGGAAAAAGAAAATACCGGCAAATTCGTTTTAAAGGCTGATAATCATCCCTGGCCCATGAAAAGAGTGATACTAATTTCTTGTTTATTTCTAACTCCCGTTTATTTATTGGCTCAGGATAGCGCATCCGGCAAATGGTCATTGACCGCAGGCACGGAAATAAATTCGGTTGCTACCATTGACCCTAAAGTAGTGGACAGCGAGGGCAGTAGTTTGTCAATCGCACCTTACTTGAAAATAATGCTTCATCCAGGTTTGGGCATCAGCGCTAAAACATTCTTTGTTACCGGCGGCCCTCACCCTGGTTATTATATGACCGCCCTATCCCCTTTTTTCTCCGCGGACAATGACAGAATAGGACTCGATACCGCTTACACGCATTTTTTTCTGAAGCATAATGAAGCAATACCTTATTCACCCATTACAAATGAAGTTTATATGGCATTTTCTTATAAGTCGAGGTCCATTTCTCCACGCGTTGGATTCGATTATGGTTTTGGTACAGATACAAGCGATAAATCCTCAAAAGGCGCGCATGATATAAATATATTTGCAGGCCTTGGTCATTCTTTTGAATGGGATTTAGGTGAAAATGCTTCCCTGAATTTTTCTCCCAACCTCTTGTTGAATATGGGTACCAATAGATATTTTAGTTTTCTTCGCTCAGTGAAGTATATAACCCATAACAAAAATTTTAATAAACTTGTGAGAGGAAAAAATTCCGGCAATGGAGGAGGCAACAATCAGTCATCCAATTCATTGCCAAATATCGGCATAAGCAATCTGGAAGCAAATCTTGATTTTGATTTCTCTTTGGGCAATTTTTCAATAGAACCGGAAGGAAGCCTGTTTATTCCCTTCAAGGGGGATGACCAGAATATTTATGGCTATTGGCAAATAAGTATTTGCTATAAGCTTCGAAAATAGGCCTGAATATTTTCCTGGATTTATCAGTTTAGCAAAATATGCGTTTGCATCTTCCCTCATCTTTTCCAATTCAATTGCTAGATTTCGCAGTTCGCCATTTCCCAATTTGGTTTTACCCCTATATTCAAAGAGTAAATTCAACATTGCCTCCTGGGAATATCCTATTCTCTACTTCATTCTTTGGGGTAACTTTTGTATTTTTTGGCACTTAGGCAAATACTTTTCTAATGCCCCAATACAGGAGAGGCTTATGGAAATAAGTAAATCCCTAATAGAAGAAATAAAAACCATTATTCTCCAGGGCCGGGAACAGGCCATCCGTACCGTCGATCATGCCCGGGTGCTCATGTACTGGAATATCGGCAAGCGGATTTTTCAAGAAGAGCAGGAAGGCAAAGAGCGTGCCGCATATGGTTCTTTTCTCATAAAAACTCTATCGGAAGCATTACAACCTGAATTTGGCAGCGGTTTTTCTTACCGCCAACTCAATTGGTACAGGCAATTTTACCGCAGATTTCCAATTGTGTCCGCACTGCGGACACAATTGGGTTGGATGCACTACAAAATCCTCTTGCCCATTGATAATGAGGGAAAAAGGGAATATTACATGCTAGAAGCCGCCAAGAATAGCTGGACTGCCCGCCAGCTTGAACGACAGATTAATAGTCAACTGTATGAACGCCTCTTGCTGAGTAATGCTAAGGAAAATGTGTTAGCAGTTGCCCGGGGTGAAAAACTCCGTCCAATCCCTCTGAAATCATCAAAGATCCAATGGTGCTGGAATTCCTGGGCCTTAAGAGAGAAGCAAGTTATTACGAAAAGGATCTGGAAGCGGCCCTTATCAATTATTTGCATGATTTCCTCCTGGAATTGGGAAACGGATTTTCCTTTGTAGCCAGACAGAAAAGAGTTCTTATAGATGGCGATGAATTTTCTGTTGACCTGGTATTTTACAATCGCCTGCTTCAATGTTTCGTATTATTTGAAATAAAGACACATAAACATACTCGCCAGGACCTGGGTTAATAACAGCTGTATGTCAATTATTAAGAC
>CALFNL010000329.1 GCA_937902875.1 uncultured Bacteroidota bacterium
GGGTATGGAAATGAGTGATGATGGTAAGAATATTTTTGTATTGGCAGAAGGAAAGATACTCAAAATCAATACCGAGAGCGGCAAATCCGAACCGGTGGGCATCAACAGCGAAATGGTTTTAAAGGATTCCGAGGAGAAAGCCTATATATTTGAACATAGCTGGCGGCAACTAAAAGAGAAATTTTATGTGGCCGACCTGCAGGGCGTCGATTGGGATTTTTATCATGAAGCGTACAAAAAATTCCTTCCATATATCAACAATAATTATGATTTCGCGGAGATGCTCAGCGAAATGCTGGGAGAGCTCAACGCCTCTCATACCGGATGTTACTACAATTCTTTTAAGCCCAATATGGATCAAACGGCATCGCTGGGAATCTTTTATGATTATGCCTATGCCGGTAATGGCTTAAGAATCGCCGAAGTAATTGCAGGAGGGCCATTGGATAAATCCGTATCCAGGATAAAGCCTGGTGTCATTCTCGAAAAAATTGACGGACAGGAAATAACAGATTCTGTTGATCAATATGTTTATTTGAATCGGAAAACGGACAAGCTTACTTTGTTGTCGCTTTTTGATCCTTTAACTAAAACTCGTTGGGATGAAACGGCCAAACCCATTTCCATAGGAATGGAAAATGAATTATTATACAAGCGCTGGGTTGAAAACCGCAGAAAAGAAGTGGATCAACTGTCGGGTGGAAAGATCGGTTACATACATGTGCGGGCTATGAATGATGAGAGCATGCGCACAGTATTTGAGGAAGCTCTGGGCAGGAATTTGGGGAAAGAGGCCATTATCATTGATACGCGTTTTAACGGGGGTGGCAATATTCACGAGCAATTGTCGGATTTCCTGAACGGCAAAAAATATTTCGACATCATTCCTCACGGGCAGTATGTGGGCTCGGAGCCCTATGATAAATGGGTGAAGCCCTCCATTGTGCTGGTGGGAGAATCGAATTATTCAGATGCGCATTTATTCCCGGTGGCTTACAAATTAAAGGGCGTTGGTAAAACACTTGGGATGCCAATTCCGGGAACCGGCACTTTTGTGTGGTGGGAATCACAGATTGACCAAACCCTGGTGTTTGGAATGCCAATGGGTGGATGGAGAGCACCCGACGGGAAATTCTGCGAGAATAATCAACTGGAACCAGATATCAAAGTGCGCAATGAGCCAGATACATTATTTGCCGGACATGATCAGCAGATTGAAGCGGCGGTGAAAGAACTTTTGAAAAAGAATTGATGCCTGCCTAATCAAATAATGATATAGCCACTGGTTCGCTCATTTAAATGGTCAACTGAAACCTGATGGGCGAACCGGTGACTTTCATTTAGCATCTTGTTCGTTCCCTAAAGCCAGGTTTCATAGAAATTTCTTTCCTGCATTTCATCATTCCCTGAAAGGGGACCGCTTCTTTGCCGAAGACCTTCTGATCCCTTCCTGTTTTTGAGCAATTTGTCCGGAATCGAAGCGATATTTGAGCCCGGGAATCGACAATCTCCTCATATTCACATTTTTAGCTTTGGCATTTGCCTTGAATGATCATCTATTAAAATCTTAGAATGGACAAGCCGACAGAAGGTGAGGTGAATGCCCAAAAAAGAAAAAAACTGGTGCTGATATCCATGCTGCTTATTGCCGGGCTGATTGGCGCTATATGCCTGCTGCGTTTTTCATTCCGGTGGAGGTTGCCAATTTCCGGCATCATTACGGCGGTAGTGGAAAAAGGGGATATTGAAAATACCCTGAATGCCAGCGGGGAAATCCTTCCTGAATTTAAACAGATCATCACCATCCCCATCAATGCGTCCATACAAAAAGTGCTGCTGGATGCGGGTAACCGGGTGAAGTAGGGCAGTCCATTCTCAGCCTCGACAAATCAGAAACGCAGACTGAATTGGAGAAGCTCAAATTTCAACTTGAATCCAGGCGGAGCAATATCAGGAAGCTGAAACTGGAATTGAATAAGTGCTTTCATGATCTCAAATCAAACAATGAAATCAAGCAACTACGGATCAACAGTCTGCTTGCGGATGTTGAAAATGCAAAGCGTTTATACAAGGCCGGTGGAGGAACGAGGGAGACCGTGGAGCAGGCGGAATTAAATTTAAAAGTGGCTCAATTGGAGAAGAAGCAATTTGAAAGCGAGATCCTGAGCAGAGCAGGGTATTGACCATCAGCGATACGGAAGAGGGTTTGCCAGAGGCAGTAGCCGGACAGTTTTTTTCCCCTTTTTTCAGCACCAGGAGAGACGGGCAGGGTATTGGTTTGACCCCGGTTAGGGAGATCCTGATCAATCATGGCTTCGAGTTTTCATTCCTCACCATCAGGGAGGAAGAAACCGTATTCACGATTAAATTTTGAAGGGGTCGCATAAAATCCTGAAAATATTTTCTTTGCCAGCTTGCCTGCGGATTGCAGGATGGTAAGGCGCAAGATTCTCATATCCGTTAAAAAATTCGCGTTGCGAACATAAAAAGCATCCCACTGGTATCGCCTGAAGATATTCTCATAGTCCATTGCCGGTCCGTGAAAACCCTTGATCTGGGCCATACCCGTGATCCCGGGTTTTACCAGATTACGGAATTTATAACCAGGCACCATCGAAGCAAAATAGCTGCAGTCGGTCGGCATGTGGGGTCTGGGACCGATAAGGCTCATGGAACCTGCGAGCACATTTATGAATTGCGGGAGTTCATCCAAATTGGTATCGCGCAGGAATCTGCCTATCCTTGTTATGCGGGAATCATTTTCTTCGGCCTGCACACTGTCTGATTCCGCATTGAGGATCATGGTGCGCAGTTTATAACAATTAAAACTCCGGCCCCCACGACCCACCCTTTTTTGAATGAAGAAAACAGGTCCGCGGGAACTCAATTTAATCGCTATCGCGAGTAGGGGAATCAGCCAACTCAGCACAAAAACAATGAAAACGATCGCTATCAGCGCATCCATCGCCCTCTTTACGAGAAAATACCCGCTTTTTTCATCTACGAAGGCCCGCAATTCATTTTCATTTTGCGCTACAATTGCCTGTTCACTGTTTCGGGTACTCCGGTCTGATTCCATATTGATTCTTGCCATAAACGAATTACTTCCAAAATTGAGCCAGTTTGAGTTAAGCAACCTTTTGTAAAAAATCGCAGTATTACTAAGGGATGATACGGGCGAAATAATAAACAGTTGCCCCGTACCCGGTCCATCGGAGGCCGGAATACTAAACCCATTCAAATTAAAATAAAACGCGCCATCCATTGAAGCTGGAAAATAGTATATTAAAAGTGCTGGTATATTTCGACATGTTTCAATATCCAATCACTTATGAAGAAATTAAATTCTTCATCGACCTTAAAGCCAGTGACTTCGAGCTCAGCTCCACGCTTAAACAGATGCTCTGCGATGGCCAGGTATTCAGGCTAAACGAATTCTATTCCGTTCAAAATAATTATGAGCTTGCAGAGAGAAGGATAAAAGGGAATAAGCATGCGGGTCATCTTTTACAAAGGGCCTATAAAATATCAGAGTTCCTGTTCCTTTTCCCATTTGTAAGAGGCATTGGCATCTCGGGCTCTCTTTCCAAGAATTTTGCAGATCCAAATGCGGATATTGACTTTTTTTTGATCACAAAATCGAACAGGCTGTGGATTTCAAGAACTTTTTTACATCTTTTTAAGAAGCTGACTTTCCTGGTGAAGAAGCAACACTGGTTTTGCATGAATTATTTCGTAGATGAAGATGCTATGCTGATTGAAGAAAAGAATGTATTTACTGCCATGGAATTGATTACCCTGTTGCCGGCCTGTGGCAATGGTAGCCTGGGAAAATTCTTCAACGCAAATGACTGGGCGAGGGAATACTACCCCAACTACCGGCATAGGAATTTCACTGCTCATGGAACGATGCATGATCCATGGTATAAGAAAGTGATTGAATGGCTGTTTGAAAACCGCCTGGGAGACCGGCTCGATGATTATTTTTTGCGCCTCACTTCCAGGCGCTGGAAAAAGAAGGAAGACGAAATGCGATTGAATATAAAGGGCAACAGAATGGGAATCAGGACGGGGAAACATTATTCAAAACCCAATCCTAATCATTTCCAGGAAAAAATATTGATGCTTTATTATACCCGGCTCCATGAATTCGATATCGGCGAGCAGGTGGGCGTTTCCTGAATTTCAATCCTTACGGCGGAAAGTAATGATATAGTAATCGCCCATTAATTTCCAGGGCCATTTTTCCTTCAGACCTTCTTCCCTGGCTTGCAAAAAATGATAAAGGCGGGGATATTTCTTATCGAATCCCTGCATATATGAAGGGGGAACGCAAGTGCACAATCCTTCCAGGCTCAGCAAATCAAAATCGCGTTTTAAACGGTTTATTATGAATGAAGGCGGATAATACCAGCATTTAAAATATTGGCCTTCCACCCGGGCTTTTGTGCCTGAGCCACTGAAGATCCGCCTGAATGCTGTCCTGAATTTCCCCTTGAAAAGGAGTAAACCCTCCCAAAAGCAGAATCTCGGAAGTAGATAGGAAGAGCGCCGCGCAGGGAAAGAGAGTAGATATCGGCGGTCGCCGTATCAT
>CALFNL010000330.1 GCA_937902875.1 uncultured Bacteroidota bacterium
ACCCCCCGACGAAGGGCTTCAATCACGTTGGCCGTTTGAATGCCCATGGGTAAACTTCTTTCGAAATCGCCGGGTACCATCGTGGTCCATCTGGCGTTTACTCTCTTGGCCACTTCAACCGCATTCCTGCAGCCGGCCAGAAAAATATCAATGTATTCTTTTTTGCCCGCTGCCAGCGTATTCGCTCCATTGCCGCCTTTCTGCAATACAAAAACGCCCATTTCCATTCCCAGCTTTGCCATGGTTTCACCGATCCTGGTCTGCATTTCGGGTGATCTTTCGGCCATGCCATTGTCTTCCATGGCCCTAAAACCCATGTCATGAGCAAATTTGAGCTGGTCAATGAAATCATTTCCTCCACTGTTCCTGAACATGCCGTCGTGGATGGCATATTTCAGGTTGAAGGGTTTTTCTACCGGCTGATTCATTTTTTTTCCGGGTATTTCATTCGCTATAACGGTGGCGCCGGCGAGCGTGGACGCGCCGGCCATGATTCCCTGCTGCAAGAATTTTCTGCGTTGCATAATTGGTGGTTTGGAAAATAAATATATTGGAAAAATATTTCTGGAGACAAAATTTATCTGTTTCTGTTCCTTAACCCGCACATGCGCCAGAGTAATTTCCCGAATCCTATCAGCACAATGAGCTCCAGGATAAAATAAATGATGTCATAAATTTAGACAGAAAGGATGGCAATGGCCAAAAATCTCTTCTGCAATTTCCTCTTGTTGGCGTTTATTGACAGGATTTGTTCATATCATAGAGGCGGATTTGCACCGGGCAAGGGAATTGGGTTTTGATAATTTATATATGGCTCAAAATGGAGCGAAACCGATTGCGTAAATCCAGCCGGCAGCTTCCTGTATTCATATCGTTTCTTTTCCTAACTTTCCGGGCATAGCAAAATGGATGAGCATTGAAAAAGACCGGACTCCTTGCCATATTGATCAATCTTACATTTATTGGATGGGCACAGCAAAGCAATGCCGACAGCAGTTTCAAACCATATATTCAGGATATACCAGGTACCCGATTGAATTTCGCAATGGTTCCCATTCGTGCCGGATCCTTTGTGATGGGTAGTAGCGTAGAAGATAAAATGCATGAAGCCAATGAGGGCCCGGCCAGGAAAGTAGTTATATCCGCTTTCTGGATGGGCGCGCACGAGGTGACCAGGGATGAATTTGATCTCTTTTTCAGGGATGAAAACACACCCGTGAATTCGAATGTGGATGCGGTTACCAGGCCTACGCCACAATATATTGACCTGAGTTGGGGAATGGGTAAGGAGGGCGGCTATCCTGTAAACAGCATGAGTCAGGATGCCGCATTGATGTACTGCCGCTGGCTCTATAAGAAGACAGGCATTTTCTTTCGTTTACCCACGGAGGCCGAATGGGAATATGCCTGCCGCGCCGGAACCACCACTATTTATCCTTTCGGGGATAACGGAAAAGAACTTGGGAAATATGCCTGGTTCAATGGCAACAGCAAAAATAAATTCCACAAAGTGGCACAAAAACTGCCCAATGCCTGGGGACTCTATGATATGTTGGGTAATGTGAGTGAATGGACATTGGATCAATATGACGAAAATTATCTTACGCAGCTTGCCGAAAAAGCCGTGGATCCATTAGTGCCACCATCCACTCGCTATCCCCGCAGCGTCAGGGGCGGAAGTTATTTGGATGAGGCATCAGCACTGAGGCCCGTGGCACGCCAACATTCGGAAGCCTCCTGGAACAAGAGGGATCCGCAGGTACCCAAGAGCCGTTGGTGGCTTACAGACGCGATGTTTGTAGGATTCAGGTTAGTGAGGCCCTTGAAACAACCCAGTGCAGAAGAAGCAGAACAATTTTACAAACAATATCTCAAATACTGATTGCTTCATCATAAAAAACCAATTAAATGAATAAGAAAAATCCATCCGGCAGCAATACCAGTCGTCGGGAATTTGTAAAAAGTTCTTCCTTCCTGGCAGGAGGACTATTGGCTGCGCCCTTATTGTCAAGGGCTAATTATTTTTCCGGATCGCCTGGTACCATCCGGATAGCATTGATAGGCTGCGGAGGCCGGGGCACTGGCGCTGCAACACAGGCACTGCTCACCAAGGAAAACGTTAAACTGGTGGCCATGGCCGATGCTTTCCGTGACAGGCTTGACGGTTCTTACAAGGAACTCACTTCCACCGATAATTCAGAAGGAAATATCAAGGCCCGGGTGGATGTTCCCGAAGAAAGAAAATTTGTAGGCTTCGATGCTTATCTGAAAGCCATTCCCCTGGCAGATGTGGTGATCCTGGCAACGCCTCCGGGATTCCGGCCGATTCATTTTGAAGAAGCCATCAGGCAGAATAAGCATGTGTTCATGGAAAAACCAGTGGCCACAGATCCCGCGGGTATCAAGAAGGTTTTGGAAACAGCCGCAATCGCCAAGCAGAAAAAATTGAATGTGGTGGTGGGTTTGCAAAGGCATTTTCAGAATTCGTACCGTGAGCTTATAAAACGCAAGGATATGATTGGAGATATTGTTTCCGCACAGGCCTGGTGGAATAATGACGGCGTATGGGTACATCCCCGTCAGCCAGGGCAAACTGAAATGGAATACCAGATGCGGAATTGGTATTATTTCGTTTGGTTATGCGGAGATCATATCACAGAGCAGCATATCCACAATATTGATGTGATCAACTGGTTCAAGGGTGGTTACCCGGTTAAGGCTCAAGGCATGGGTGGAAGGGAAGTGAGAAAAGGAAAAGACTATGGTGAGATATTCGATCATCACTATGTGGAATTCCATTACGCCGATGGATCTATTCTTAATAGCCAGTGCCGCCATCAGCCGAAAACCATGAGTAAGGTTGATGAATTGTTGGTGGGCACCAGGGGAAAAATATTCTGCGGCGACGCGAATATTGTAGATCATAAAGGAAAAGTGCTCTATCAGTTTGACCGCAAGACCGAGAACAATCCATACCAGACCGAACACGACGAATTATTCGCCGCGATCGCTAAGGGGCAGTACAAATTTGAGCAGGCGGAGCATGGCGCCAGGAGCACGATGACTTCCATACTGGGACGCATGGCCACGTATAGCGGACAGGTGATTGAATGGGATAAGGCCATCAATTCGGGAATTGACCTGCATCCCAAGGAATATGCCTGGGCGGCAACTCCGCCCGTATTGCCGGATGCCGATGGCATGTATGCTGCGGCTATACCCGGTGTAACCAAATATGTTTAGCTAAGTAATAACCATTACTTAATTAACGCCAACCCGGAATTTTTCCTGGGTTGGCCTTTTTGTTTTAGGGGATGAGTATATTTTGCAGCATTGCCTATTACAATGACAATACTCCGCTCAATTATCGCTAAATAAAAATAAACCCTTACTAATGTTCTTCAATAAAAAAAGTCAGCTACTTATGTTTGAGGAAATAACAACAAAATAATACCCAGTGGAATTCAAAAAGAAACCTATTCAGTTATATGAAAAAATGATGTCAGACTCTTGAATGAGTGCCCAGAATTAATTACATGAGAAGCCTGGGGAAAGCGAAATCAAATTCATAGCATGAAAAAAAGGGGTAGGGCATATAGTCGGAGACCATTTTGCTGAGGTCGGCAAAATGGTAGGCCCTTGTTCAGGCGCTAAAAGAGAAATTGAAGATCTATTATTTACAAGATATGCCTGTTACCTTATAGCCCAAAATGGCTACCCCCGCAAAGATGAAATCGCTTTTGCGATGAATTACTTTGCCATATGATCTCGCAGGCAAGAACTGGTGGAATAAAGACTAAAAGCCTGGGAGCGTCTACGAGCAAGAGAAAAATTGATTATTTCAGAAGAAATTGAAAAAGAAATAAGCCGATACATTTGCAGACATCCTCTTAACAACCCATTTATAATCCACCATTCGATAATATTGGCACTGCAAGAGAATGGCATGGCGAAGACCGAGTAATCCCTTTGTAATTGCAGGCGTTTCTTGTCCAAAGAAAGAAATTCAAGTTTCTTTATTCCGATTAAAGACTACAAACCAGTTTACACAGCCTGCCTACCAAACCCTTCCACGTATTTTTCCTGCAATATATACGTGCATTTAAGTACTACTAATAGGGTATTGAAAGGCGATAAACATGTTTCTAACTTTAATGACTTAATTAAACATTAAACCTTTATCAGATGGCAAATTTAGATCTTCAAAAAGTCCTGCAAATGGCGGGCGATGAAAAAATCCTTAACCTGGACATGACTTTTCGCGAATTTGCAAATTCCAAAACCTTCGGAAGCCTCAGCGCTTATGAAGAGCCCTGGGAAGTATTTTGCGGAACAACGTTCAGGATCTTTTTCTGGAGAGGGCCCAGACTGAGAGATTCCATCCTCGAAAACTTTCAATTAGTGGATTCACTCAAGGAAAGCCTTAATCTTACCAACGAACTGGGCCATCGCCTGGAAGGCATCAGGAGCTGATATCCACATTCTTCATTAAAATTAAAGACTGTCTCGGAAGGCAGAAAATTATCTGCCATCCCCTTTAAAGGTTGTGCAGCTGCAAGGGTTGATTCTCATGTCACTTAAAAACCGGTCATTCCAGAAGATTTCAATGAATCATTGATTCCAACCTGCTTCCGGGACAGCACTTTTTTCAGACAAATTAGATGGATAAGCGGGCCTACGATTTCCCAGGGATTAAAGAGCTTGAGCTCCGGATTCAGTTTGTAATAGAATTCATGCTGAAGCACACGGATCGTTTTGACCAATACGAAACTTTCTGGCCGCGGAGTGAAGACGCCAGTGAAGGATTCCCGGAAAAGATATTGACAGAATTCGCACTCCTGCTTTTCCTGGGGAAGCGGGTATCAGATAAAAATTCCGAGCTGGAAAATCATTTGGATTTCGCCATCAAAAAGATTGATCCGCTGATAAGGAACAGGAAAAATTTTGAAGCAATTCTTCGCAGACCTTCATCCTGCACCACTTTGGGTCTCGGTCATATATTTTTGAAAGCTGCCGGTTTCGGTAACGCGGATTGGGACCTTCTGCTGGAACAAGCCATTGGATTGGGATTTGACCAACTTGCCGAAAGGCAACCTTTCCGGTACCTCGATAGTGTATGGGTAAACGGGTTATTAGGGCTTCCGGTCCCCTATAACCAGGAGGATATCCTCCCGTTTTCAATTTTCAATAGCATTAACCATCCGGCATTCATGACTGTTAATGATGCCTATGTATTTACACATACGCTCATGTACCTGACGGATTTTGGAAAGCAAAACCCGGGAAATGGCATCCAAATAAATAAGGTTCAAGAGACCATTAACGCATCGATACTCTGGCAATTGTCAGAAGAAAATTTTGATTTATTGGGGGAGTTCCTGGCCTGCCATGTTTTTTTGAATGATGCCTGGAATGAATATTCAGGTGGCGCCTGGAGATATTTGTGCACTGTCTGGGATCGATTGTCATTCCTGCCAGGTCCGGCATTTGAACAAGAAGTATTTAAGCAGGCGGGGGAGCAGGAAAAAACTGCCTATGCATTCAAGGAAACTTACCATACGAATCGGGTTGGTGCGTTGCTATGTATTGCATTATTGGCCAGGAAGAAAACGGATGCGCCAATCCCGCCGCACAAGAAACCGGAATCAGAAATTTACAGGAGGATTGAGAAATACCTGTCTGAATTGCCGGACAATGATACCGAATACGAAGCCAATCCGGCTTTTAGAAATAAATCAGAATTGATTGAAAACATCAGAAAACTCATTCCCCATAACTCCTGCAAATGGCTCCCCATGTTAATTGAAGGGCCAAATTTTGAAAATGAAAAAATCAAAAGATTATTAGAACTCAATCTGATCCTTTCCGTGCGGAAATACGAATTGAAAATCCTCCATGAATCTCTG
>CALFNL010000331.1 GCA_937902875.1 uncultured Bacteroidota bacterium
GTTTACCTGGCTGTACCATTCTTTACCCAGGGTGAGGGCCTTTGCCGCCGCCAGCTGCAAAGGCAGAAACATTCCACTGTCCATATTGCTCTTGAATCGTAACACCTCTTCAACCCTCTCCTTTGCACCACAAAGCATACCAACCCTCCAACCGGCCATATTCGCAGACTTACTGAGGGAATTTAGCTCAATGACACATTCTTTAGCCCCTTCTACCGAAAGCAGACTCATGGGCTTTTCATTCAGGATGAATGAATAGGGGTTGTCGTGTATGATGAGTATCCGGTGTTTCCTGGCAAAGTGCACGAATTGCCGGAACAATTCAGGGCTGGCAAGTTGACCAGTGGGCATATGAGGATAATTTGCAAACAAGAGTTTCAACTTTCCATTGCTATCGGTAACCTGTTTTGTGAGGGCCTCCCAGTTTGGCAACCAGCCGTTTTTTTCTTCAAGGCGGTATTCCCTGCAAATTCCCCCGGCCAATTTAACCGCGCTGCTATAAGTAGGATAACCAGGATTGGGCACCAGCGCTTCTTCTCCATCGTTGAGGTAAGTCATACAAATATGCATGATCCCTTCCTTGCTTCCGATCAGGGGGAGAATTTCCGTATCGGGGTTGAGAGTTACTGCATACCATTTAGCATACCAGTCGCTGATGGCTTTTCGCAACAGGGGTGAGCCTTTATAACTCTGATAGCCATGAACACCGGGCCTGGCAGCCTCCTCCTGCAATTCCCTGATCACATCAGGATGCGGGGGTAAATCAGGACTGCCGATTCCCAGGTTAATGATTTGCTTTCCCTGCCGGTTCAATTCCTCAATTTGCCTGAGCTTTTGGGAAAAATAATATTCCCCGATTCCGTTCAACCTATTGGCCGTTTTCATTTGTAGTATTGCCATATACCTGAGATGAAATTTTCGTTTAATGCCTGCCGTTATGATGGTTCAGGCCTTTATTTTTTTAAACTGTCCTGCCGCGCTTATATACTCCATACACTTTCAAACCCTCCGTGATCGGCTTAATATCTTCCATCACGCCCTGAAATTGATCCAGATTGTCAAATTCCATGTCGGCATGAAATGAATATTTGAAATCGGTGCCGGGGATGGGCATGCTCTGGAGCTTGCTGAGATTGATTCCACCTTCGGCTATCCTGGTGAGCACCTTCGCGAGGCTTCCCCTGGAATGATCGGTTTGAAAGTTCACGGAGGCCTTATCAGCATCTTCAATGGTAGCAGCATTGTCTTCCCTCTGGAGCACCAGGAATCGCGTATAGTTATTCTTCATGGTATGGATATTCGGTGCCAGCACTTCCAGTTGAAATAAATCGGCCGCGATCTTACTGGCGATGGCCGCGATGTGTTTACTGTGGTGTTGTTGAATATGTCTGGCACTTAGTGCGGTATCTTCAGTCTCCACCAGCTTCCAGTCAAATTGATCCAGGTATTCGAGGCATTGCTGGATGGCCATGGGATGAGAATGGACTTCCCTGATATCTTCAGGTTTCACGCCGGGATTGACCAATAAATTTTGCCTGATCTGAAGGTAGATTTCGCCCAGGATTTTCAAATGGCCTTTTTGAAGGAGGTTATAGTTCGGGAGGATACTGCCGGCAATGGAGTTTTCAATGGCCATCAACCCACCATCACTTTGCTTTTTATCGGAGGCTATTTTCACCACCTCCCTGAATGTTGCACAGGGAATCACAGTCACCTTTCTGCCGAAAAAATGTTGTGCGGCTTCCTGATGGAAACTTCCCTCGTATCCCTGGATGGATATCCGCCATCCGGCGCCTTCATCATTGGAGGCAGATTGGGTTTTGACTGACTTTCCTTTGCTATCCTCTTTGCTCATACATTCATTTGAGTGCTTCAAATGTTTTTCGGGTGATTTCGAGATCCTTATTAAAACAAGAATCCCGGCCTGCTGACCGGGATTCCTTATGTTGACTACATTTTTTCTTTTTACAAACGTTTCAACCAAAGCAATCCCGTTCTGCCGGTAAAGTAGGAGTAAAAATAAAAGAAACGGTATGCCCTTGTTGAAATCATATCGCTAAAATAGGAAGTTCCTGAAAGTAAAAAAATTTTTTTCTTCAAATGGCAAAAAAAAATGCCACTCCTGGAAAAGAGTGGCCTCAACGATTGCTTGCCATATGAAAAAAACTTCGGTATACTTTACTTCTTAACGGCTTTTTGAGCAGCGGCCTTTGCAGAGTCAGCAGCAGCGCCTACAGCAGATTTAGCTGAATCAGCTACAGCACCGATTGCAGATTTAGCGGAGTCAGCAACTTCGCCTACAGCGGATTTTGCGGAATCAGCAGCGGCATTTATTTCAGTTTTTGCGCTGTCAGCAGCACCGGAAGCTGATTCGCTGGCATTATTACAGGCAGCAAAAGCGCCGAAAGCCAGAATTACTAATACCTTTTTCATTCGATAATTTTTTTAAGTTTGGTAATGAAATTTGATTTTAATACGGATTCACGAAAAAGGTAACCCTAATTTTTTTTAAAAAGTTTTTTGACCAATTTTGGGTTACCAATCTTGGCATAAATGTATTAATACAGACCTGGTGGATAGCTATAAACAGGAACAAGAACTACTTAAAGCACTGGCAGTCAATGACAAAAAGGCCATTGAAAGGATCTATGCAGACAATTACAGCCTGATTCAGAACCTGATCCTGAACAATAGCGGCACCGAAGAAGACGCCAAGGACATTTTTCAGGAAGCGGTCATAATCCTATATGAGAAGTCGAAATCGGATTCTTTTGAGTTGAGTTGCCAGATTAAGACCTATATATATTCGGTATCCAGGCGCCTTTGGCTGAAGCGATTGCAATACAACAGGAGGTACGAAGCCGAAATTGCGAGCCTGGTGGAAATAGTTCCGGTGGAAGAAGACATGGAAGAACACGACAAGAGAAGTCTCCAGTTTGGCATGATGGAAAAGGCCATGAGCAGTATTGGCGAACCCTGCAAGAGTCTCCTGGAAGCCTATTATATCAATAAAAAATCAATGCAGGAGATAGCAGAAAACTTCGGTTACACAAATGCCGACAATGCCAAGAACCAGAAATATAAATGTCTGTTGCGATTGAAGAAACTATTCTTTGCACAATATAAAAATGGGAATTGAGATGGATGACATAAGCTTATTAGACGCCGCGGAACGATACCTCAGGGGTGAGATGACCGAAGAGGAAAGGATATTGTTTGAAGAACTGCGCAAGAATAACGCGGATGTGGATCAGTTAGTGGTTGAGCATCATTTTTTCCTGGATGAAATGAACCGCCATGCCAACATCAAGAACCTGCGATCCACATTCCATGATACCCATATAGCACTTCTGAAAGAGGGTTCCATCAGGGAAATTCCCACCGGAAAAGCCAGGCGGATTTATTTATGGACCCGGTACAAGAGAACCATCGCGGTGGCCGCGTCCATAGCCGGCGTAACGGCCCTGCTATTCAGCGGCATGGTTACCGTACTCACACCAAAGGCAGACAAGAATCAGGTTGAAGTATTGGGTCGCAAATTAGACATACTTGAAAAAAATCAGAATCATACCAATAGTGAATTGCGGGATGTGAAACATAAGATTGAGATCCCCGGAACTCCTGCCAAATTCGGAGGCACCGGATTTTTGATCGACGCAAAGGGTTTCCTGGTTACTAACGCCCACGTGGTGAAGAACGCTTCCCGCGTAACGGTTCAAAACAGGACTGGCCTTGAATTGAACGCTAAGACCATATTTGTGGATGACAGCCTTGATATTGCCATCCTTAAGATCGATGACAGTCTGTTTAAGGCCCTGAACACCCTTCCCTATGCCATTAAGAAATCTTCCAACGACCTGGCCGAACCTATTTATACGCTGGGCTATCCCAGAGACGAAATTGTTTACGGCGAGGGCTACCTGAGCGCAAAGACCGGATTCAATGGCGATACACTCACCTGCCAGATATCCGTTGCGGCCAACCCAGGCAATAGTGGTGGCCCGGTCCTGAACAAGAATGGAGAAGTAATTGGAATTTTGAGCACCCGGCAGGTGGCCGCTGAAGGCGTTGTATTCGCTATCAACTCCAAGAATATTTTCAGAGCCCTTGACCAAATGAAGAGAACGGATACTACCTATCAGAACATAAAATTGCCCGGCAATTCGGCCATGAAAAGCATGGAAAGAGTTCAGCAGGTTAAGAAAGTGCAGGAATGCGTTTACATGGTTAAAGGTTACTAGAAGCTAAAATTGGTTGGGCCCGCTGGAGGATCATTTGAACGGGATTTTCTATGCGGGTTTCTACGATTCCGGGATCTGTTCAATAAGGACTCCCTTACTTTTCTTCCTTCACGATTTCGCCGTTTTTCATTACAAACACTACGTTTCTGAACAGGCGTATATCTTTTAGGGGATCGCCAGCCACGGCAATCAGGTCTGCCAGCAGCCCCTGGCGGATGCGACCGATACTGGCCGCATATCCAAAAACATCGGCATTCACGGAAGTGGCCGAGCGTATAGTTTCAAGGGGCGTCATTCCGTATTCCACCATCAGCTCCATCTCCCTCCAATTTTCTCCATGAGTAAATACACCCACATCCCCGCCCATGCAAATAGTGACTCCAGACGCAAGTGCCGCCGCGAAGCTTTTCTTCTTTTCAATGATTCTCGCGGGTGTGGGATCCACTCCCTTCTTCCAGCCTCTGTAGGAAAGCACGGCCTCCCCTGCCGCAAGCGTGGGACATAAGGCGATACCCTTCCGCTTCATAAGCGCAAACAATTCCGCCGTGCCTTCATCTCCATGTTCGATGGTGGTCACGCCCGCCTCAATACATCTACGCATACCCTCTACCGTTACAGAGTGTGCCACCACCGGCCTGCCGCTGCTATTGCTAACAGCCACCACTGCCTTCAATTCGTCAATTGTAAAACTGGGCATTGAAGCATTATCCAATCCCCAGCGATAGTCGGCATAAATTTTTATGAGATCGGCGCCCTTCCCTATCTGGGTCCTCACTTCTCTGGTGAGGGCTTCGATACCATCGGCTTCGGCGGCGCCTTTAATGGATTCGATATCGGGAGATTCTGACCTGGGACCATAGCTGCCCGTGGCCACAATGGCCCTGGTGGCCACAATCATTCTGGGCCCCGGGATCACTCCTTTTTCAATGGCTTTCTTGAGCCCTAC
>CALFNL010000332.1 GCA_937902875.1 uncultured Bacteroidota bacterium
TGGCACCAAGTAGGCAGATTGTTGGGTTTGGTCATTGCCTGAACTGTCTGGCTGGTTGTTGCAGGAATCAGTAAACGAGAAGGTGAGGAAAAGAATTGCAATATTGCGCCAACTTTGCAACTTAAGATGCATGGACGGGTATTTATATAATTTTTGCTGCGAATCCGGTTTTGGTCTGGATATTATCCCCGGTAAAAATAATCAGGCTTGAAAATGACCCTGAAAAAAGAAGGAAATTTTTAGTTCCCGAACCAGGGTTATTCCTGTTTCTATTTTGCGCTCACGGCCCTGTTTACCAATTCGGCGGCTTCGCTCAGAAGTATGGCGGACTGCACTTTCAACCCGCTCTCTTCTATGAGTTTCTTGGCTTCTTCGGCATTGGTGCCCTGGAGCCTCACAATGATGGGCACCTTAATGTCGCCAATGGAATTGTAAGCATCTATAACGCCCTGGGCTACACGATCACAACGCACGATGCCTCCAAAAATATTGATGAGTATCGCCTTCACCTTTGGGTCCTTCAGAATGATCCTGAACCCGGCTTCCACCGTTTGAGCATTGGCGCTTCCGCCCACATCCAGGAAATTAGCCGGCTCGCCACCACTCAGCTTGATCATGTCCATGGTGGCCATGGCCAGTCCTGCTCCATTCACCATGCAGCCTACGTTTCCATCCAGCTTGATAAAATTGAGATTGTATTTATGGGCTTCCACTTCCGTTGGATCTTCTTCACTGATGTCACGGAGGGCTTCGAGGTCTGAATGACGCATCAGCGCGTTGTCATCCAGGTTCATCTTGCAATCGACCGCCATGATTTTTTCATCGCTGGTCTTAAAGAGGGGATTGATCTCGAGCATGCTGCAATCCAGTTCCACATAAGCCCTGTATAAATTCGTCACAAATTTTGCGCAATTCTTGAAAGCTTCTCCACCCAGTCCAAGATTGAAAGCGATCTTCCTGGCCTGGAAGGGCAGGAGCCCGCCGGAGGGATGAACCCATTCTTTGAAGATCTTGTGTGGCGTTTCATGAGCAACCTGTTCAATGTCCATGCCTCCTTCTGTACTATACATGAGCACATTCCTGCTCTTGCCGCGATCCATCAGTACAGACAAATAAAATTCTTTCACCGTGTTGGGGCCCGGATAATAAACATCCTGCGCCACCAGCACCTTGCTTACCAATTTTCCCGCCGGCCCGGTTTGAACCGTAACCAATGTGCCTCCTATGATCTTGCCGGCAATATTCTTGATCTCTTCCGCATTCTTACCTACGGCTACACCATGCTGCTCCGAACCCTTGATCTTCCCCTTACCGCGGCCCCCTGCATGAATCTGTGCTTTTACAACTGCGAAATTATTTCCATATTGAACCTTCAATTGCTTGTAGGCTTCTTCCGCCTTCTCAGGCGTATCAACCGGAATGCCTTCCTGAACGGGAACATTGAATTTCTTGAGTAGTTCTTTTGCCTGGTACTCGTGCAGATTCATCTGGCTAAAATTTTAGCGAAAGTAGCGCAGATTGAGTGAATAGAAAAATCACCCATGTCTGCTGCGCTCCTGCACTTTAATGGTCGGGACTGGATTTATCAGGGGGTCATAATTATTTTAATTTAATAACATAACAATAAATCAGCTCCTGGCAACCTGACGTGCCCTGGTGGATGAATTTTCGGTTGCATGGCACTGATAGCGTATTTCAACCACTAGCCATTGGCCTTTTTCAACATTCATTTTCTTTGCTTTACTTTGCGGCATACAATCTTTTGCATGAAATTGGATATA
>CALFNL010000333.1 GCA_937902875.1 uncultured Bacteroidota bacterium
AAATCCTTCTTCCGGAATCTCAAAATATTCTATCTCATTATGTCTTTTCGCGTCCAGGATATGTTCCCTGTAGGTAGCCAGCCATTTTCCCAGATGCACATCATAGCTGTTGCTTCCCAGGTTCTCCCGGTCATAAGGTTCAATCTTGATGGTCCCTTTTTCAATTTCCTGCAGAATTCTTTTATCGCTTAGTATCATGGATTGATGATATGTGTGAACTGGTAAAAATGTTTAAACTGGCAGATTTACTTAAATTGGTCAGGGAAATTAAAATCATTTAAATTGCCCGGTTGCGAATATGCAGCTAAGTTTTGAATCATGCCTCTATTTTATCAACATTCTATCAACGAATCCGCGAAATTAGGTATATGGAGGATTACTGAACCCGAAGAATTTTTTCTGAAGTCAGTGCCTTTGCAAAGAGAGATCACCCATCCGCATAAAAGATTGCAGCACCTGGCTGGCCGTTACCTGCTGCAATTTCTTTTTGATGACTTTCCCTATGAGCTGATCAAGATCGCAGACACGCGAAAGCCATTCTTGCTGAATGAAGCCTACCATTTTTCTATTTCCCACTGTGGCGATTATGCGGCCGCCATCGTGAGCAATAAGCACAGGGTTGGAATTGATATTGAAATTCCAACCATCAGGATGAATAGAATTCAACATAAATTCCTGAGTAAGGGAGAATCGGGTTTGCTGGCAGAAACCGGAAATGCAAAGCATCGCGCCGGCGATCATACATCAGTAGAGATACTCACGGTTCTATGGAGCGCCAAAGAAGCCGTATTTAAATGGTTTGGAAACGGGGGAGTGGATTTCAGTGAAGACATCCTTATCCAATCTCTGCCTGACCCTAAAATGGACCAGGGTGAAATTCCCTCCATATTCATGAAGATTACACCCACGCATCTCAAGTTGCACTATCAGATATTTGAAGGACTCTGCCTGGTTTGGGTCATTACCTGAGAGGTTTTTTCCCGAGGATAATTCGGTCTTAATTTTTTTGGAAGAGATTATAGGGATAATTCAATGGATCCTGGTTGAGCACATCGCACAAAGCACCGTAGAGCTCGGGATAATGCTGATGCATGCGGTCGGGGTTCTTGAAATAGATCTCAATACTTTCGGCCCAGAATTCCTGGAAATTCCTGATGGCATATTCTGAATACAACCCGATCGTGAGAATTTTTTCTTTGTGATAGATCTTATCGCCGATGGAATTGAATTGCTCGAATGATTCCTTAAATTCTTTATCCACGTTGAGCTCCGTCTCAAAATTCTGATAGTACAAGGCATGCGCCATTTCATGTAATCCCACATTTTGCAGGTCATTGGCATTCTTATAGCCCTCCAGGAATTGCTTCCAGGCTATATTGATAGTATTGCCTGTAACGTTTCCGATCAGTATCCGGAATGGCTCCAGGCCCACGAATTCCTGTGGGAAGATCTGGATGATATTGAAATGGGAAAGCAGGTATTTCTTGAGTCCGAATGTAACCTGCACGGCGGAAGCGCTGATCAGGATGGGCATTTCGCGATAGCCTTTGCTGTCGTGGATGATGAAAATCTTACTCTCTATGAATTTCTTGAGCCTGCTGATAAATCGATCCCTGTCCACATCCAGCAAACGGGTATAGAAAGGAAAATGTTTGCATAACACGGTATTAATCACGCCTTCTGAAAATGACAGATCATTCCCATAATATACCAGGGGACAGGAAATAGGTGATTCTTCCAATGAAAGCTTATCGTGCCCCGACTGATCTGTCGAATCAGTGAGGGTAAGCTTTTTGGTTTGCGTGAGATACCATATTAAGGCCAACAATAATATGAGTACGAGTGTCCAGACCATGAATAGCTTTGGGGGGTTCGGATAGTGTATAACGCACTAACCCCCCAATAAATTATCTTCTTCATTGTCTTCCAGCAGATTCAGGTTGATGGAGTCCTGCCCGGCGATGCCTTCAATAGAGCCCTTGAAATGGGCTGCATTTAGCAGCACCTTATCCAGGCTTTTTTCACGGGCCTTCCAAAGTTTTTCCATGGCTTCCCGTTCTTTTTGAATTCCCTGCCGCAGGGTCAGGAATCCTTCCCGGATGGCTTTCCACTGTTCAGCAAATTCATTGCCAGTTAAATAATCATAGAGCATCTGCATCTTATCGCCCTTATTATCCTGCGATTTGAGGGCTGTGAACACCCTGATGATGCCTTCTCGCAAAGCATGAACAAGGGCCTTTACTTCGGAAAAATTGCAGATCCACACGCCATTCCTTTCGCCAAACCTTTCCATATCCTTTGGCATGGACTGGGTAACAATCACGGCCATATCGGCACCAAGGCTTCTCATGTCTCCTTTCAGTTTTTCGATCCAATCGGCTGCAAATTCCTTAGTGCGCTTGCTTTCGAAAATGATTTTACCGCATTCCTGGCCGAAACGGTTTCTGATGATCTGAATACAATCCGCTCCTTTCACCCCTTTCCCCACTTCTTCAATCAGGTCGAATGGGAAGGCATTCTTCAACAGGTCTTCCAACAATAATTCCTGGGCCTCACCCTGCAACTGCATGGATCCCTGCTCGGCCTTGCGCCTCATTTCTTCGGCCATTTTTTTCTGGTCGTCCAGTTGCTTTTCCATTTCTTTCAAACGAAGCTGGTATTCGGTCTCCTTCACCGATATCCTTTCCAGTTCCTGCCGGCGTATTTGTTCTGTAAGCAATACCCTTTCTTCCTGCATCTTTTTCTGAACCTGGATTTCGAGTTCCATCTCCCTGTTCTTCAATTCCTGTTCCTTTTTCAGGAATTCGTATTCCTTTTGCCGGGCTTCCCGTAGTTTCTCTTCGTTTTCTTTATTGATTTGCTCCAGGAATCGAAATTTGTTTTCAAAATCGGAAGCGATAGACTTGCGCAGGTTTGCCTCGGTCTCCTGAATTCTCTTGCTGATCTCGGCTTCTGATTGCAGTCTGAATTTCTCTTGCAACTGACGGCCGAACATTGCTAATTCTTCTTCTTTCCTGCGAATCTCTTCTTCCTTGTTTTTTCTATAGTCCATCATTTGCTGGCGCAGCTCCTGTTTTTCCTTTTCGATGGCTCCTTTCAATTCTTCATTCAGGGCGCTCTCCAGGGGAAATTCAAAATTGCAATTTGGACATTTGATCAAAGTGGGCATTGCGATTTTTTTTACAAGTTAGGCATAAAATAAAAATGCATCCAGGGGCGAGGCGGCGCCAGCATTCCAATTGCAGATCTGTAAAATTACAATTGCCCCAGGTCTTGCATCAATGCGGCAGGGCAGATTCGAACTGATATGCCCATTAGCAAATTCAATTTTCGAATGTTGTGTAAAGACATCTGAATTTCGTCATTGCAATGGGGTTCTGGTTTTGGAATGATGGATACAATTTGAGATTGCGAAATTAACAGGGGGCTCCTATGGAGCCGGGTCTATCTTGGAATATATTGCTAGAAATAGGGGGCTCCTACGGAGCCAAAACAAGGCTGCATTTACATCTGTATTGATGGATATTGATGGAAAAAATCAAATGCATTGAAGGGAGAATTTCGGGGTCTTCTCTTGTCTGGCGGTGCATATCCCAAAGCAGTGGTAAGAAATAGGGGGCTCCTACGGAGCCAAAACAAGGCTGCATTTACATCTGTATTGA
>CALFNL010000334.1 GCA_937902875.1 uncultured Bacteroidota bacterium
TTGGGGATTCAGTAACAGTATCGTTCAACTGCAATTCGCCGATAATATTTGTCAAGTTGGGTTGGCTGAGTCCCTTACCCGCGTAAGATGTGCCTATGAATTCAACCTTTAGGCTTTCATGGGCCAACAATAATTTAATGGCATTCAGCATTGCCTTTGCCACTCTTACCGAAGCATCCGATACGGCCCCTATATAACGGATCAGGGTGAATCCCCTCCCATTTTCTTCTCCTCTCGCTAATCCTGCATAGTCATTAAGCTCCACCCCATAAGGCACTGCCACCATTGTTTTGGATCCGACTGCAGGATATCTTTTCACGAGGTCATTCAATATTCCCTGCGATACTGAAAAAATAAGGGCGCAGCGCCTCACAATCCATCCCTCCAGGGTTCTCGCGATCCACTGACTGGCCCTGGCTTTGAAATTTTTTCGCTTCAGGTCAAATACCCAGGGATCGATATAATCAATTGCATAGGGAACTCCGGTAATGAATTTCATGAGCGGGGCCGTGAGAAGCACATACCATGGTGGTACAGGGTATAATATCATGGCCGGCTTTTTTCTTTTTATTTCACGTTTCAGCGTGAAAAAAAGAGAGGGCAGCATTCGCAATCCAATGTCTCCAATCCCCCATTTGCGCGATTTGATCTGGTCAATGCATTTCACCCTTACCAATGCATAATCCTGCCCCACTAATTCCAGCATCCAGGGATCCGGGCTTTCTTCCCGGTAGTGCTGATCAACCGTGAATATAACGGGTTCCAGACCGAATTGGCGGAGGTGCGGGACTAATAAGCGGACCCGCTGAGAAGGAGGCAGGGCCGATGGTGGAAAATAGGGTGCCACAATAAAAATCAATTTTCCTGATTCCATAATAACATCGTCTTCCAAACCTGGTTATAGTCTTCTTCCCAGCACAGGTTATTTTCAGCGACATTTCGCGAAGCCTGTTTGTATTCTGCTAATTTATTTCTGTGCAGGTTCAAATCATCAATAATCCTGGCAAGCTGGATGAAGTTACCCTGTTCATAAAGAATACCCACACCCAACTCCTGAATGGATTCCGCCAGGCCTGGTAAATCGGGAACAATGGGTACTAATCCTGCTACAATAAATTCAAACATTTTATTGGAAGAAGTGAGCCGCTGATTATCTTCTGCCGCCAGCTCCCCCGCAATGCCAATATCATATTGCAATAAAGAATTCACTATATTGTCAGGGCTGACAGGAGGAAGCACAAATACTTTGTCAATGATATTTAACCTGACCAACCATTCATTTAATTTCCTTTTATTATCTTCTGTGATATTCCCCTGAAGGTACAACTGAACTGGCGTATTGCAATTTGCCAGCGATTGCAGGATGATATGAATTCGCCTGGCATTGTCCGGAACTATAGTCAATCCGTGCCAAACCAATTTAAGATTATCTTCCACTGAATCCCTGGATTTGGCTTTCGACAATGGAGGGAGATTTCTAACTCTGATAAAGGCCCTGGGGCCCACAAATTCCAATTTCAATTTTTGTAGCATGACATTGGTGGTGGAAAGCACTATGTCAATTTCGCCCATCCCTCTTTGTTCAGCTTCTCTAACCCAGCTGCGGAGCATGGGCGGGGAGTTCATATACTGACCCTGGAAATATTCCTGGCAGTCATAAATGATCCTTGCGCCGGTTTTTCGCTTCAATTTGACGGCAAGAGGAAGCGTGTCAACCAGATGAATAAGTATGTATTCGTATTTTGCCTGTTTAAGAGATCCGGGAAAAAGAACGAACCCTTTATTCAAGAAATGCTGAAATAACCAGTCATTCCTGAATTTGGTCCTAAAGAGGATG
>CALFNL010000335.1 GCA_937902875.1 uncultured Bacteroidota bacterium
TCGCCAGGAAGCAGGAGATGACCACGAGGACGATAAAATCTTTCGACAGCATTTGCCAGAGGTTGAATACGGAAGCTCCCAATACTTTACGCACTCCAATCTCCTTGGTTCTTTGTTCTGCAACAAATGAAGCGAGGCCAAACAGACCCAAACAGGAAATAAAGATTGCCAGTATTGCAAAGAAAGTGGCCAGGTTGCCGATACGTTCTTCATCAGAAAATTTCCGGGCATATTCTTCGTCATTGAATTTATAATCGAATGGACTTCCCGGGTTATATTTTCGAAATACTGGTTCTATTCTTGACAATGCCTCTCTCATGGGCATGTTTGGATTTATTCTCACGGTGATCACATTGGCCCATTCATAGTCCATGAAGAATATGGTTGGTTTTACGGGTTCATAAGGAGACTCCATTACCATGTCTTTTACAATACCTACAATCCTGTGATCTTTGTCGTTCCATTTAATTATTTCGCCCACAGGATTCTTGAGCCCTGTTAATTTTACAGCAGATTCATTCAGCACAAAGGCTCCTGAATCGGTTGCGAAATTCCTGGAGAAATCGCGACCCTGGAGAATTTTCCAATTGATGGTGGAACCAAAATCATGGGTTACCGCAACAATCCCAAAAAGCGGAACGGAGTTTGGATCTTTTCCTTTCCAGTCGAATCCAATCTGGTTAGACCATACACCGGTTGATGGGCTCGAAGATTCAGCCATATCCCTCACAGCGCCTGTCTTCATTAGGTCATCTCTGATGGCTCCATAGTGCCCATATAATTCCGGAGTGTTCATAAAAATAGTAATGAGGCCTTCCCGGGTATATTCCACCGGCCGGTCCTTAGCATATTGAATTTGCCTGAAAACAATAATGGTTCCGATGATGAGTGCAACAGACACTGTGAATTGAATGACCACCAGTACCTTGCGGGGGAGTGAGGCCCAACGACCCGCTCTTAGTGTTCCTTTCAATACTTTCACGGCATTGAAACCCGATAAATATAATGCTGGATAGCTACCAGAAACGAGTCCTGTGAATATTGTAAAAACCAGGGCAATCAACCAGAAATAGGGATTTGACCAGGGCAACTGCATTTCTTTATTGGCCAGCCCGTTGAAAAAATGCAGTGAGAGCAGCACTAAAATGATTGATACTACAAATGCGAGGAGGGATACGGCCACCGACTCGCTCAGGAACTGTGCAATCAGTTGTTGTCTCAATGAACCCACGGCCTTTCGGATGCCTACTTCCCTGGCGCGTTTTTCACTTCTGGCTGTTGAAAGATTCATGAAGTTGATGCAGGCGAGCAATAGAACGAAAATGCCGATAATGCCAAAGAGCCATACAAACTGAATTCGGCCACCTACGATTTTCCCATTCTTGAATTCGCTGTGCAAATGCCATTTTTCCATGGGGAACAATACTATTTCCTCTTTTCCTTCATTCACATGAGCCTTGGGAATGTCTTTGATTTTTTGGGTGGTTTTCGCGAAATCCACGTTGGGCTGCAGCTGCACAAAGGTCTGGAAGGAATGGTTGCCCCATTGTGTTTCCGATTTTTTGAGCCATTCTTCTGTAGTCACATATTTATCCCATGGCATGAAAAATTTGGATTCATAAAGAGTAGTATTGTGTGGGAAGTCCTGAAATACCCCGGCTACTTTGAGTTCTGTTTTATTGTCTAGTTTTAAAACCTTGTTCATGGGATCAGCATCCCCGAAAAGAGCTTTAGCCAATGATTCTGTAATGATAATGGAAGATGGATCCTGCAGCGCATTTCGTTTCCCCTTTAGCATTTTCAGAGAGAGCATTTCGGGAAAATCAGGCTGGGTCCACATTCCGGCGCGGCTGATTTTTTTATCACCCACGGCCAGGATATGATCAAAATTCCAGGAGGTCAAAGCAACATATTTGAAATCGTTCTTGTATTTGGAACGCAATTCGCCAGACAGAGGAATTGCCACGGCCTGGCCAGTGCCTGTTTCGCCGTTGAATGTTTGGGTTGTCATCACCTGGGCCAGGCGTCCATAATTTTCATGCGATTTATCGAAGGATAATTCATCCCAGATCCACAATCCTATCAGTATGGCTACGGCCATTCCCACAGACAGACCTAAAATATTGATGGAACTATAACCAGGGCTTTTCCTGATATTTCTGATTGCAATCTTAAAATAATTCCTGAACATGATTTTCCAGTTGTGATGTTGAATGATTATAGGTAATTGGTCTTTGGCCAATCCTCCTTCCTGCCCAATGACCTCTAAACATATTCGCTCCTCAATGCTCCGATCCGCCAGTCGTCGGATCTGCGCGCAAACATCTTACAAACTTATTCGCTCCTCAATGCTCCGATCCGCCAGTCGTCGGATCTGCGCGCAAACATCTTACAAACTTATTCGCTCCTCAATGCTCCGA
>CALFNL010000336.1 GCA_937902875.1 uncultured Bacteroidota bacterium
TATGATACAACGTTTCCTCAATTGGCGTACTGCTTTGTCTATGGTGGCTATTGCCATCGTGATCGGAACCATTTTCTATTCCCAATACCTGGCCCGCAAAATTGCATTCGAAGAAAGACAAAAAGTGGAGATTTGGGTGGAAGCGGAAAAATCACTCATAAACTCACCCGCCGACGCCGACACCAAACTCGTTTCTTCGATCCTCATTTACAATACCGACATACCCATCATCAGAACCGACGAAAATGGTAGCATCATCGATTTCGTAAACCTCGACAGCGCAAAGGCGCGGAGAGAGCCGGAATTCCTGGCCGGGAAACTAAACCTGTTCAAATCCAGCCATGAACCCATCGTTTATACTGATCCCATCAATAATAAAAAGGATTTCTACTATTATGGCGAATCCCGCCTCTTGCGCCAGGTGCGTTATTACCCGATTGTTCAATTGCTGATTGTGGCACTGTTCATTTTTGTTATACTATACGCCATCTCGGTGCGCAATAAATCCATGCAAAACCAGCTCTGGGCGGGCATGGCTAAAGAAACGGCTCATCAGTTAGGCACTCCAGTTACCTCTCTCGATGGCTGGGTGGAAATGCTGAAAGAAATCCCCGGAAATGAAAAGATAAGCACCGAACTATCAAAGGATGTGGAAAGGCTCAAACTGGTATCGGAACGCTTCAGCAAGATCGGCAGTACGCCCCAACTCGAACGGAAAGACCTCATACACCAGGTGGCCAATGTGGTGGACTATATCCGGAAAAGAGCACCTGACAAAGTGCATTTCAACGTAAACACCCACGATCAGGATTCCATTTTTATCATGCTCTCCGGTTCCCTGTTCGACTGGGTAATTGAAAATATTCTGAAAAACGCGTTAGACGCCATGGCTGGCAAGGGTGAGATCACGATCGAAATTCAAAATGCCGCATCCAGCGTATTCGTCGATATCACAGACAGCGGAAAAGGAATTTCGTCAGCCAACCTGGGCAAGGTTTTCAAACCAGGTTTCACAACCAAGAAAAGAGGCTGGGGCCTCGGCCTCACCCTTTCCAAACGCATTATTGAACAATACCATAAGGGAGAACTTTTTGTGAAGCATTCTGAGCCTGGCAAGGGAACCACATTCAGAATCGTTCTTCCAAAGGGTTAGGGCTCCATATTTTTTCCTGAAAACCCTTACATTTGCAGCACCTCAAATAAACGCAGGATCATTCGTTTGACGCGGCGGTGGCGAAACTGGTAGACGCACTACTTTGAGGTGGTAGCGACCGAAAGGTTGTGGGAGTTCGAATCTCCTCTGCCGCACTACTAAGAAGAAATTCCTGATTACAAGTCCTCAATCTCGTCCCATTGCATTTGGGTCAGGTTGAGGTTTTTTTATTCCTTCCTCGTTACATATTGATCTACTTTGAGAAAACTGCGCGATGAAATTTACCAAGATAGAAGATAACCTTGAACTCCCCTTTCATGAGAGCCCGGTTTTGGAGAATCTATTGCTGTGCGAAGGAGCAAGCCAGACAGAATCTGAGTTGCTAACCAGGGGCTGAAAAATGACGCCTTATGGGCAAATGGTCCATCATAACTCATCACCAAATGCAGTTTAGAATAGTTTCCGTGGAATGGGTGATAAGTGGGATTAAGCCATTTATTAAATCGAATCCGTATTAACTTCTCCCTACGGCAGATGGCGACAACAAGCTTCTATGATGGACATTGAGTGTTGTAGATTCTCATTGTCACTCAAAACAATCGAGGCTATCCCAAAATGACAGCCTCGTTTTTCTCACGCCTACTGCTAATAATAATTTACGGTCAGTTCTGTCTGCACCTGCAAGTCGTATTAGAGGATGCAGAGCATGAATACCAACCAGTGTGGCAGGTAAG
>CALFNL010000337.1 GCA_937902875.1 uncultured Bacteroidota bacterium
AACATTGTTTCCCCTCGATGAGGAATTCATTATGGATATGGTCCAAAAACATGGCAAATGCATGGTCCTTTCAGAGGAACAGCAGAATAATTCTTTTGCCGAAGCGCTTGCGGGGAGGATATCAAGAAATTGTTTCAACAGGCTGGATGCGCCGGTAGAAATACTTGGAGCATTGGCGCTGCCTGCTGTGCCGATGAATGTAATATTGGAAAAAGCCATGTTGCCAGGGCCCGAAAAAATAACGAATAAGTTGCAGCAATTATTAGACTATTAAAATTCGCCAATTCATTTAACCCGCAATGGATACTTTCACTTTTCATTCGTCTTAACATTTCCATCCATTCTTTTCGCATCAATATTAACCGAGGGTAGAGCTGCATCGAATTTGCCCGATTAAGTGTTTCTACTAAGGAAAGTAGAGAATTATCCCATTCATTCATTTGTCTATTTTACCACTGTTGGATGAATTTGAGCGTTACTACCTAATGCCTGCGGTTATTCCGCTGTTTCTTGTCTTCTAAAGAATAGAAAAACAGGCGATTTCGGGCTGAAAGGAATTAATCTAGTAATTATCGCTTACCATGAGCCTGACCCGTTGGTGTATTTTATATTTTCTCTGCAGAAAATTGTGAGGAATTTGAACTGCGAAATTTTTCGTATAACTGCCTGGCTATGAGAATATGAAAAATAGACTAATCAAAGGAGCACACCTGTCTGAAAAAAAATGCCGCGAAATTCTGCAACTATTTTGCGAAGACCTGACTGCAACCCAAATTGCAAATATTTGTGGCGTTAGCAGGGTAACAGTAAATAATTACCTTAAACTGATTCGCACGCATATCGCTAAATTCTGCGAAGAGAATAACCCAAAGCGAATTCAGAACGGTTATCTCATTTATATTCCTCTCGAAAGCAGAAATGGAAGGAATGGTGATCAGGTACATGAAAATCATAATTTGAGAATTTATTATGGTTTTGTCCGGCATGAGGGGAAAATATTTACAGACTGGCTGGAAGACCTCAATAAGAATTCTCTGCAACAACTGCAGCGGGCGCGATTGGGGACTGACGGTACAGACACCATCCCGGATCATCTGGCCAGGTATTATGCGATAGCCGATTTCAGCGATTGGCGCCTATACCGTCTCGATACACGCGAAACCATTTCTTCAACCAGACCGGTCTTCGATGACATCTCAGGATTCTGGGGGCATACTAAGAGCCGCCTTTTGAAATTCCGGGGTCTGAATAAGAATACACTTTACCTGCATGTAAAAGAATGTGAATTCAGATATAATTTCAGGAATGAAGATTTGCTGGGAATATTGATGAATATCATTGACAAGAAGCCGCCGCTCGCATTACGCCAATGACTACACTCTATTTTGTCGTTAAGGGCAATTTGAACTTTCTAAAAATAATTCCATCCAATCCGTGAAGCAGATATCACGGATTCCTTTTTTGGGCTACCCGAACATTTTTGGATGAGCTTTAACGAATGCCTTTCATATTTAAGATATGCCATTCATCATTTGCCATATTTCCCGCACATGATAAGCTTTTGTGGAATGAATCGTTCAAAACCATTATTAGCAGTGCTTTCCATAGAATCACATTCATTGGAATGAAACTAATCATGTGAATCGCATTATTTGTTAGTTTTCGGAAAATATGAACGGCGAAAATTCTATTTGAACGATTCATTGAGAAGGTTGATGGTGTAAGTTATCATGAGGAATCGTTGATACTATTCAAAGATTCTTGTAAAGAACTTTTCTTGTGCCATATTTTCCCCAATAAAACTCCTTCTCCACGGAGCAGGGCCTTGCTACCTTCAAATTGACAAAATTTACACTTATGAGAAAAGTTCTATGCTTCATGATCGTTATGCTCATAACGTCTGCTTGTGTATTGGCACAAGACAAGACAATCAGCGGAAGGGTCACGGATATCAAGAATGGAGCGGCACTATCCGGAGTTACCGTTTCAGTTAAAGGCAGTACAAATTCAACTCAAACTAATGCCGATGGGCGCTTCACCCTCAGCAATGTGGCACCGGGTTCCACAATAGTTTTCAGTTTCATCACTTACAAATCTCAGGAAGTAAAATTAGGCGCATCTTCTACCATTGATATTGCGATGGAAGAGGAAGCTCGTCAATTGAGCGAGGTAGTGGTGACGGCATTGGGCTTAACGCGTGAAAAGAAATCGCTGGGCTATGCTACCACAACTATCAAGAGTGAAGAATTGAACAGGGTGGCACCCGTAAGCATGTTCGATGGCTTGCTGGGGAAAATTGCCGGAGCGGATATTTCCAATGTGAGTGGCAACCCCGGAGGTTCCACAAAAGTCATCATCAGGGGTTATAGTTCCCTGGCAGGAAATAATCAACCGCTATATGTAGTGGATGGAGTTCCACTAAGCGATGTAAGGCCTGGCTCCGAAGGGATCGATCCTGACGCTGGCACCAACAAACCGGCAACGCCTGGTTTTGATTTTGGTAATACGGCAAATGACATAAATCCTTCCGATATCGAGAGCATGACTGTGTTGAAAGGAGCCGCTGCCACATCTCTTTACGGTTCCAGAGCCACCAATGGCGTGATCATAATAACCACCAAAAAAGGCCGGGCTGGCAAGATCAAGGTGGATCTTAATTCATCGGCGATGTTTTCGCAGCCAGGTATCCTTCCTAAATTACAGGATCAGTTTGGACAAGGTTGGTCCGGTTCCTTCATCCTGTCTGAAAATGGAAGCTGGGGACCCAAACTGGATGGCCAGAATCGCCTTTGGGGTTCAATCGTTGACAATTCACAGCTTATCAAACCCTTTTCATTCATCAAGAATAATGTGAGAGATTTGTATGAAACCGGCAGGGAATATAACAATACGGTTTCGTTGAGCGGTGGAAATGAAAACACTACTTTCTACTTCTCCTACGGAAAT
>CALFNL010000338.1 GCA_937902875.1 uncultured Bacteroidota bacterium
AGCTTCACTACAGAAATGATGGATGCCAACGGACGCTCCAATAAAAATCTGATTTCTGCCACCAGCATCGGATATATCCTAGTACGACACTGGAAGCATCCTCAAAGGATACTCACACAAAGATACCTGAAAGGATAAGCGCGGCTGTAGCTGCCATTCCACTTGTTGAGAAGGCTTTTTATCCACATTTATATGTCGCCGATATTCCACAGAATTCCAATCTTCGATATTATTTTCACCATGGGCCTTACCATATGCATGACCAGGGTTTTTTCCCAATTGTTCCTGTTTCATGAGAATTCGGAAACCCTCCCACCCTCCTGATCCAGACTGTGAAATATTTCTTCAGGAATTGATGAACACTATTTCAAAAGGAATGGCCCTCGGTTAAGAGGGCCATTAATACCGTAATATATCAGGGTAAACTAGTTCAATTTGGCCACTGAGGCCTGGGATATCATATCATTCACCACATTTACGCTTTCGTTCAGATAAATATCGGCCTTCAGGCTCTTCAACCATTGTTGTTGTCTTTCCTGCTTGGCTGTGTCGCCTTCATATTTTGCGATGTCCTGTGCCAGGAGTTCCACTGGTATCGATTTATCCAGTTTACTGGCGCTGTCAATCTGTTTGATGATTTCCCTGATCTGTTTCTGTTCTTCCCTATATTTTTTAATGTTCAGAGAATACACTTTATCATTGAGCGATGAAAGCATCTCCGTATTTTTCTTGATCACTCCGAAATTGCGATTGCTTTGAATTCTTTGCTCCTCGGCCGTCTTGGCAGAAGGAATGCTTATTTCGCTGTTCCAGACTGTATAATTTGCTTTTTGGATCTCATCCCATTTGAGTGCATCGGGATTGTCTCTTTCCCTAAATTTCAGCAATTCATAGCGGTCCGGAATAACGATATCAGGTGTAACACCTCTCAGTTGAGTGGATCCACCGTTGATACGGTAAAATTTTTGCAGGGTTAGTTTGATGGTTCCCAGTCCCGCACCCACATCTTCTGAACTACTTGCTACCGGGCCTCCCTGACCAACATTGTCTAATCCTATATTCCTTTGTACAGTACCTTTTCCATAAGTGGTGCTGCCAATTATGATGCCTCTCTTATAGTCCTGTATAGCGGCCGCGAAAATTTCTGAAGCCGAGGCGCTGAATTCGTTCACCATTACTGCAAGGGGCCCATCATATAAAACAGTCTTGTCCCTGTCTTTTAAAATAGTGGGGGTACCATCGCGGTCTCTCACCTGCACCACGGGGCCTTCCGGTACAAAGAGTCCCACCATTTGAATAACATCGTAAAGAGAACCTCCACCATTATTGCGCAGATCTATAACAATTCCATCTACTTGCTGAGATTTGAGCTTTGCCACTTCTTTCGCAACGTCCTGAGCACTTCTGGCTCCATTGGGCCTTTCCCAATCGGCATAGAAATCAGGCAGGGAAATATACCCGATCTTCCGGCTGCCTTCGTTGACTATCGCGCTCCTGGCAAAGGTTTCGTCTAATACTATTTCCGCACGAATTATGGGGACTATCTTGGTACTTCCGTCTGCCCTTTTCAGGGTTAGCTTCACTTCTGTGCCTTTACCTCCACGTATAAGCTTAACCGCATCTTCAACGTCAAAGCCACTGATATCCTGTGGTTCTTCGTTTCCCTGACCCACTTTGGCTATGATGTCACCCACGAGTATCTGTCCTGATTTCCAGGCAGGACTGCCTGTTATGATACTGGCAATTTTTATATTCCCGTCATCCATGCGAAGGGATGCGCCAATGCCATAAAATCTTCCGCTAAGAAATTCATCAAAAGACCTTTTTTCCACCGGAGGGAAGAATGTGGTATGAGGATCCATTGAACTGGTAATGGTATTTACCAGCAGATTAAATCTTTCTTCTTCGTTGAAAGTTTTTTTAAGCCTTTCATATTCCCGGTCCATTGCCTGCATCACTTTTAACCTGGCTTCCTTTTCCAGATCCGCATCCGACTTTGCAACATAGCCGGGATTCTTTTTATTTTTTTCTCTGTCATCCAATAAATCTGAATAGCGCTGAAGAGCCAGATATTTGAGTTTCTTCCTCCACCTTTCTTTTCTCTCGGCCTCATTAGCCGGATAATTCAATTTATCTTTATCCAAAACAACTGAGTCTTCGGTGGAAAAATCGAATGGGTGTGATAAGATGTCTTTATAGATAGCGATCACTTCTACAAATCTCTTCTCATAAACCGCGTTAATAGCGGGAAAATATTTGATCGGTGCACCATGAATTTCATCGTCAATAACTGTTTCAAACTTTTGTAATACACTGAAATCCTGCTGAAGCGCGGACATCTTTTCAGGATCCAATGCTTCCGCATATTTCCGAAATATTTCCCTGGAAAAATTATCATCGATTTTTTTGGGGCTGTAATGGCCTTGTTCCAGCATCTGTCCCACTTCGCGCAGGATCTTTTCATATTTTGTTGGCGGATTTCCTGAGCCAAGCGTTTGAAACGCCACAAAAATCCCGGCAATAAGTATTACCAGGATTACTGGTAAAGATTTTTTTGTAAACATAGCCTTTATCACTTTTTGCATACCCAAAAATAACGGAAATTATACACCAATGTTGTTGATTAAGAAGTGAATTAACTAAGGTTTTGGAAAAAGAAACAAAGTTCCTGACCCGGGAAAACGGGACAGGTGAGATTTTGATTATAGTCCTCCCGATGAACCCGGCTGCCGATTTTTTGAATTAAACCTGGTTTCCTTTACCGCAAAAAGGCCGGAACTATTCATGGCCTTCTTGCGGGGGATTTTTTCAACTGGGTGGCTAATGGGGCTCGAACCCACGACCCTCAGAACCACAATCTGATGCTCTAACCAGCTGAGCTATAACCACCATTTTGCAATTAGGCAAAATTATATGAAATTCATGTTCGCCCAAAATTGTATTTGTCAGCATTTTGGCGTATTGCACGGTTCGAATTTGAAACAAAAAAATCCTTTTTTGCTTGAAATTTGTAATATCGGCCAGGTCATTTGATCAGTTCCTCCGATCATTATTTTCATTTAGACTGCAGTTAACATTCATTAACGTTTTCACTCTGTCCTTTTCCATTCAAAGCCCAATAATACCGCTGGTACATAATAAAGGACGATGGTCATGCTTTTGAGGGAATTTTGGGGACTCAATCAAATTCCTGGCCAAACGAACTATATGAAATGAGCCCTGGTAACAAATATCAGGGTCCGGAATAAGATAAAAAGATCAGGAGATAAATAACAGATTATGAAGAAGATTTTACCAGTGCTTTTTTATTGCATGATTTCTTTTCCCGTTTTAGCGCAGATACCAAACGGGAACCGTCCTGGAGGCAGGGGTGGCCAGATGAATATTGGTCATTTTTATGGAAAGTTGGTGGATGGAAAGACCAATAAAGGTGTTGATGCAGCGTCTGTGCAACTCATTCAGAACAAATTTGACTCGGTTTCAAAGACACGTAAGGATGTGATTATTGCCGGGCAACTCACCACTCCAAAAGGGGAATTCAGCCTGGAGAATCTCCCTGCAATGGGCCAGTTCAAATTAAGGATTACTGCCATCGGCTATTTGCCATACGAAGAAAAAGTGCAATTTGATATAAAGCCTGCCAAGGCCGGGGATTTTAGCCAGATGCTGAACAATTTGGACAAGGACCTGGGAAATATCAAGATCAATATTGACGCGCAGGAATTGTCTGAAGTGAAGATTGTAGCTTCAAAGCCCATATTTCAGATGGGGGTTGACAGGAAAATATTCAATGTTGATAAGAATATAGTGACAACCGGGCAAACCGCCACGGAACTCATGAAAAATGTTCCGGGTGTGAATGTTGACATAGACGGAAATGTGACCCTGCGCAATGCTTCTCCCACTATTTTTGTGGATGGCAGACCCACTACCCTTACGCTCGACCAGATTCCGGCCGATGCAATAGAGAGCGTTGAGATCATCACCAATCCTTCAGCCAAATTTGATGCTTCCGGAGGGACTGCGGGAATCCTGAATATCATTTTGAAAAAAAATCGCAAGGCCGGATATAACGGAAATCTGAGAGCGGGGATTGACAAATACGGGAAAGTTAATCTGGGAGCCGACTTTAATGTGAAGCAGGGCAAAGTTAATTTCTTTGCAAGCATCAATTATCGCGATCGAAAAAGCAAGAGTATCGGCAATACATACCGGGAAAACTACTTTACAGATCGGGCAAACAATATCCTGAACCAACAGACAAATTCTCTTTCTACTGGGAGATTTATTTTTGGCAGGATCGGCATCGACTACCTAATGGACATCCGAAACACGCTCACCATTTCCAGCTCCATTCCGAATGGTCAGTTCAATTCGAATCAAACGGACCTGATTCATATTGACACATTGGGAAATCCCATTACAACATCCGATGCCAGGAGGGTTACAGTCAACAAAAGAAGTTTTAAGAATATTGGTCCCGCTATTGGTTACAAGCATCTTTTTCCAAAACAGGGCCGCGAATTGACCGCCGACGTGAATTACAATAGGAGTAGCAATTCAGGGTCGGGTGACTATTCAACCCAGAATTATTTCCCTGATCAAACACCCGACGGAAGTCCCTCATTACAGATACTTCAGTCTTCGGGTACAAGCAGTTCTGCAACTATTCAAACCGACTATGCCAGTCCCTGGGGAAAAACGGGGAAACTGGAGGCAGGTCTGAGGGCAAGCATCAGGGATAATAAGAACGTTAACACCAATCTGGCTTTTGATTATTCTAGCAATGAATACAAGGAACTGCCCTCCATCAGTTCAAACTATAAATTCAATGATGATGTATATGCCGCTTATACCACTTACTCCAATTCAGTCGGGAAAACCAAGCCATTCAGTTACCAGCTTGGTTTAAGAGTGGAAAGCTCAAAATACCGGGGAAACCTCATCAGCACCGGACAGGAATTCAATAACAATTATCCGTTTGAGCTTTTCCCGAGTGTATTTCTCACCAAGAATTTAGGAGGGGGCCAGGATATCCAGGTGAACTATTCGCGTCGCATCAACCGCCCGAATTTTTGGCAACTGATCCCCTATTATGATGTTTCAGATCTTTTGAATATCAGTGTGGGTAATCCGAATCTCAAGCCAGAATTCACCAATTCATTCGAAATGAATTATAGTAAGGAATTTTCCGGGGGACACAGTATGCTCGGTTCTGTATATTTCAAACAGACCAATCACCTTATCACACGGTATCAGAGCCGGCAGGATGTACCACTTCCTGACGGGAAACTTGATTCCGCGATTGTGAGTTCCTTCATCAATGCCAATTCCAGCAGGTCATATGGATTGGAGCTGACTTCAAAGGACCCTTTAGGCAAATGGCTGGATATTACCACCAACCTGAATTTCTATAATGCAAAAATTGACAACAGCGGCCTGGATTCAACCCTGGGAATCAACGACCGCTGGGCATTCTTTGGGAAGGTTAATTTCAATTTTAAGCTTCCTTCCAATTTCACCATCCAGCTTTCCGGAGATTATCAGTCAAGAACCATCGCGCCGGCCTCGAGTGGCGGTGGCAGAGGCGGTGGAGGATTTTTCGGTGGCTCCTCCAGCGCTTCACAGGGTTATATCAACCCCAATTATAGCGTAGACATGGCCGTTAGGAAGGAATTCCTGAAAGACCGCAAGGCTTCACTGACTCTTTCCGTCAATGACATCTTCAAGACCCGTGTTTACGATATCCATTCCGAAAATAGTTTCTTTCTGCAGGATTATTCCAGGAGAAGAGATTGGCAGGTGTTTCGCCTGAATTTCGCTTATCGATTCGGCAAGTTTGATGTGTCGCTGTTTAAGCGCAAAAATAACCGGAGCGGGAATGAAGGAGCCCAGGAAGGAATGCAAATGCAGCAGCAATAATTAAGTTGGGTTCCTACCTGAAAAGCATCTGAATATTAATTAGGATTGGGCTCGCTCAAGGGCTTAAATAGAAATATGCTTCAAAAGCGGCAGGAACAATTTTTTTTCAGAAAAATTTTTGGGCTCATGGCTCGCGTCACATGCCGTTTGTTTTTCCGCCCAGCATAGGCACAAAGGAAAACAATTCAAATTTTTCCTCTTCGGCAATGCCATCGGCATTCCTGGTGAGGCGCAGCATTCTTTGCAATGATCCTTCATCAACCGGAATGACCATTTTCCCTCCGGTCTTCATCTGATCGAGTAATTTTTGTGGTATGGTTGGTGCGGCGGCGGTCACGATCACTCTGTCAAATGGTGCGTAAGTTGGCAGGCCTTCAAACCCATCGCCATAAAAACATTTGAGGTTGGGGTATTTTGAAAAATAGAAAAATTGCTTATTCTGGTCGAATAATTTTTTTTGCCTTTCGATGGTATATACCCAGGCTCCCATTTCCGCAAGCACGCAGGCCTGGTATCCGCTGCCGGTACCTATTTCCAGCACTTTTTCAAAGGGCTTCACTTCCAATAACTGGGTCTGGTAGGCTACGGTATAGGGTTGGGATATCGTTTGTCCTTCACCAATCGGAAAAGCACGGTCTTCATAAGCAATCTTGTCCAGTGCTGAATCCATGAAGAAATGCCTGGGAATTTTGCCGATGGCGTCCAGTACCCTTTCATCCGATATGCCTTTTCTGCGAAGTGTATCTATCAATTGTTTTCTGAGTCCTTTGTGCCGGTATGTATCTTCGAATTTTCTCATTTATGTTTACAAGATTAACAATCGAACGATCTGTGAATTGAGATTTCCTTAACAAGTGAAGCATTATCTTGGATGCAGGTTTTAGATGAACTTCACTCAGTGTGCAATTGAATTAATAGCTAACTTATGAAAGGTTCAAGGGCGTCCCACAATTGAGGGACGCTTTGTCTTTAGGCCCTTTGGCGAGCCATCTTATTTTTGCAATTGCATATCCTCAATGATTCCCTTGATCCTCGAATCCATGATCCCCTTAACATTTTCGTATTCGTCTTTATTTGTAAGAGCTCCATTCACACTGAAATAGAATTTAATCTTGGGTTCCGTACCGGATGGTCTGGCGGAAATCTTGCTGCCATCGGCCAGAATAAATTGCAGCACATTGGATTTGGGCAACATTATTTTCCATTCACTGCCATCCCTGAAGTTCCTGCCTTTCTTGCTTTCATAGTCCAGCATTTGCACTACGTCGGAATTGTTTATGGATTTAGGAGGATGGTCGCGGTATTCCTGCATCATGTTCGCGATTTCCTCCTGTCCTTTCATTCCCTTCCTGGTGATGGAAATGAGACTTTCTTTGAAATAGCCATAACGCACATATAGTTCCAATAATTTTTCAAAAAGACTATTCCCCTTGTCTTTTTCGAAGGCCGCCATTTCACAGAGAATGGCCACAGCGCTGACTGCGTCTTTATCCCTAAGCCTGGATCCGATCATCAACCCGTAACTTTCTTCCCCTCCAATTACATAGTTTTCAGTCGCTTCTTTTTCTTTGATGAGTTCGGCTATCCATTTGAATCCAGTAAGCACGTTATAACATTTGATTCCATTTTCCCGGGCAATCCGATCTATCATATCGGTGGTTACGATGGTTTTTACCACCATGTCGTTGGGTTTTGCAATGCCCCTGGCCTTTCGCCCTTCGATCATATAGTTAAAAGCCAGTACGGCCGTCTGATTCCCGTTCATGAGCGCCCATTCATCATGGTTATCTTTGATTCCTATGCCAACGCGGTCTCCGTCTGGATCTGTTCCCAGGAGGATATCCGCCTGGATTGCCCTGGCTTTCTTAAGCCCCAGGCTCATGGCTTCGCTTTCTTCAGGATTGGGATAAATGACAGTTGGAAAATTTCCATCTGGCTTCGCCTGTTCCTCAACGATAGAGACATTCGTAAAGCCGAATTGTTTCAGCACTTCGGGTACCAGCATGATGCCGCTACCGTGTATGGGGGTATAAACGATCCTGAGGCCTTGCTGCTTTGAAATCACTTCGGGATAAATACTGAGGCTCTTTACCATTGCTATATACGCCAGGTCCAATTCTTTGCCAATGATGGTGATGTTCTTTTCCCCACCCGTCCATTTCACTCTATCGATGGAACCAATCTTATCCACTTCTTTGATAACATTTCCGTCATGAGGCGGCACCAGTTGTCCTCCGTCATTCCAATATGCTTTATAACCATTGTATTCTTTGGGATTGTGCGAAGCGGTGCACACCACTCCTCCCTGGCAACCCAATTGCCGGATGGAAAAAGACAATTCAGGCGTTGGGCGTAAGGACTCAAACAAAAAAACCTTGATCCCGTTCGCGGCCATAACGCTGGCCGTAATTTCGGCAAAGAGGCGACTATTATTCCTGCTGTCATGCGCAATGCAAACCCGTATTTCTCCTCCGGGATATGTTTCCTTAAGGTAGTTGGCGTATCCCTGCGTGGCCATTCCAATAGTATATTTATTGATCCTGTTGGTACCGGCTCCCATGATACCGCGTAAGCCACCTGTTCCGAATTCAAGGTTGCGATAAAACGCGTCTGCCAGTTCATCTGGATTCTCAGCCTGCAATTTTTTGATTTCCGCTTTGGTGGACTCGTCAAACGAACCATTCAACCATGAGTTCACTCTTTCCTGGATTCTTGCATCCATATCTGTTTGTTTATATTTTGCAATATTGGTTTGAAGTTAAGTCATTAACAACTATCTAAATTCGGGGAAATTGGGAATATTTTCAAATGATGGATGATGGCTCAGGAATCTGTTATCAAAATTGTGACGTAGGTTTGTATGATATCATGCGAATGACTCCTTTGTTTAGAAACAGCTTTTTGCCAGCCATGATTTTCATTTTTGAGCTCGCTGCCTCTGTCAGCGCTCAGGATTCGTTGCATACGGATCTAAAACAGGATTCGGCTTTTCATATCAATGATTCAACAAGGCTTTCGCCGGCCTATATCCTCCAGGGAGGCATTTTAGAAAAAAATAGCCTATCGTTGCAAAGCAGAAAATGGCTGGTTGCAGGTACCCACGCGGCCATATGGGCTGGCTCCTATATCACTCTCAATAATGCATGGTATGCAGGCTACCCCAAAAGCAGATTCCATTTTTTTAATGATTGGGATGAATGGGGAAAAATGGATAAACTGGGTCATGTATGGACTGCCTACAATTTGGGCCGTGTATCTGGAGCCATGTGGAAATGGACGGGCATGAACCCAAATACAGCGGTGTGGCTGGGAGGCGCCAGCGCACTTGCTTACCAGA
>CALFNL010000339.1 GCA_937902875.1 uncultured Bacteroidota bacterium
TCAGGAATTGTCAACCCCTGGTTTTTGCTTTGAGGCCTAAATGGGTAATCGTGATGATTTGTTCTATCACCACATGCAGTAATTCACAAAAAGATATCACATCTCTTGTAACCTTTCATTGCTCCATCGCTCTAATTCAGGCAATGGCATTTAAATATGTACATATCATTTTATGCAAGTCCGTGGGAGCGCCTGATCCTGATTCAAAATTGAATTTCAAATAAAATGTGAAAGGCCTTGTGATAAACAGGGGCTCAATTTCAAAATGAAATATTAAACGAAAACTATCTCTATGATTCGCAAGAAACAATCCCTTTTCATACTGGCGCTGTCTGTATTGGTAGCACTGGCACAGTGCAAAAAAGACAAGATTAAAGACCACACGGAAGATGAAAACCCGGCATTGGTGGCCGCGGGTAAAGAAACATTTCGCTTCGACAGTTTTGGAGACGAAGAATTCTGGAGTGGTTTATTGCACCTCGACAAAGCAATCGCAGGCGCCAACAATGGAGGATTCGGCCCTGGAGTGAGCCCCAAAACCGCGCTGGCAGTGGGTTTAAAAGTTGATGCCGAAGCATTGCCGGCAAACGTAGTTGCCGCAATTCAATCAGGAGCAGTAAGCCTGGATGATCCGGCAACCACACTGGCATTGCTGAAATTAAATGCGGTGGTAGGCGTGAAAGGAAATTTTGACGCTTCCGGCGTATTGAAATCCATTGGCATTACCTGCGCTTCATGTCATTCCACCGTTGACAACTCATTCGCACCGGGCATCGGTAAACGCCTCGACGGATGGCCCAACAGAGACCTGAATGTAGGAACCATCGTGTCACTTACTGATAATGCGCAACCAATAGCAGATCTCCTTCACGTTGACGAACCTACTCTGAGAAATGTTTTGAGTTTGTGGGGACCTGGAAAATTTGCTGCGGTTCTGTTTATGGATGGAAAGGCCCTTAGACCCGATGGAAAAGTAGCGGCAAACCTCATCCCCGCGGCATTCGGCATGAAAGGCGTTGGCCTTACCACTTACACAGGTTGGGGCGATATTACCTATTGGAATTCCTTCGTGGCAAATCTGGAAATGCATGGCAAGGGGAATTTTTCCGATCCCCATCTCAATGACGCAACCAAATATCCTATCGCCGCAGAAAATCATTTTGGAAATGTTACTAATAACCCGGATTTGATCACATCGAAACTGGCCGCACTCAGAGCCTATCAGTATTCAATAGATGCTCCCAAACCGCCGGCGGGTAGTTTTGATCAGGCCGCAGCCACCAGAGGAAAAGATATTTTCCTGAATAAGGCAAAATGCGCGTCCTGCCATGTTCCACCTCTGTTTACGGAACCGGTCAATAACCTGCATACTGCGGCAGAAATCGGAATCGATGATTTCGAGGCCCTCCGCTCACCTACTGGAAAATACAGAACAACGCCGCTGGGTGGTCTATTCGCAAGAGCCAAAGGCGGGTTCTATCATGATGGCCGTTTTGCCATACTCGATGACGTGGTTGCTCATTATAATAGTCAGTTTAACCTGAACCTTTCAACAAATGAAAAGCAGGACCTGGCCGAATACTTAAAATCACTGTAAGAATAGGGTTCCACAAACAGGCTTGAGGGTTTCTTCACACAAGAACATCACTTAAGCCTGTTTTAATTTCTAAATCAGCACCAAACTAAAATTTCCTATCATGTTGACCCCTGACGAATTTCACTGGCATATTGAAGGATGCAAACTCAACCAAAGAGCGAGCCAGAAAATGATTTACCTGGCATTCTATGACTATGCCAAAGCCATTTTTGAACAACAATACAGCGGGCGAAAGGAAGATTTGGAGGAGATATTGAATGACAGCTTCCTGAAGATCTTTAAACATGTTGAGCAATTCCGGCCCGCCCATGAAGATAAGATCAATTGTTTCAAGGGATGGCTGAAAAAAATAGTCATAAATACTGCCATTGATCATTACCGTAAGAATGCCCCTTATAAACATTATATAGGATTGAATTTCGGATCTTTTGACTTCACCGGCGAATCAGGCAATGGATTGCATGAATTGTTTTACCGTGAAATCATGAGGTCCATCCAGGAACTCTCACCCTCCTATCGAAAGGTCTTATGGCTCTACATAGTGGAAGGATTCAGGCATCATGAAATTGCAAAATGTCTGGGCATCTCCATTGGCACTTCCAAATCAAATCTTTCAAAGGCGAGGAAACAGTTACAGAGCATTCTCAGTTCCAGAGATAAGGTGCTGGCAGCATAAGGTCCTGTCTGAGGACGCATTCAGGAAATTCCACCTGGCAATTTTACGCCTATATGTAACCTTTATTGAACTGAAGGACTCTAATAATATAGAATCATTCAAAATCCGGTATATATGTTATACGTTTCAATAGCAATACTCGTTGTGTGCGGAATAATGGGATTCAGCAATCTGCTGAGGTGGTATGCGCGGAAAGAAGACGCCAAAAATCATTTTTAGGGAGCCGGCTTCGGAATCTCTCCCCGGCCACTGTTGTGTCACTCACTTTTACTGCAGCAAATGCCGGAGCCGATTGAATTGCACACAAATCCATGCAGGCATTCGGGAAGAAAAGTCCAGGCCTTGATTCATGTTCCGCTTACATTTCGGATTTCAATATATCCACTGCCATCCGCATTTCCTTTTCATTCAAAGAAGCGAATCCCATCCTTATGGCATTATAGTGGATGTTTGGGGAATCATAAAAAAGGCCGTCGCTGATATACAATCCCCTGGCAGAAGCGCGTGCTGAGATGCCGGACAAAGGATATTTCTTATTGAATTTCACCCAGAGGGCCATCCCACCCGACGGAATGGTAAAAGTTATTTTGTTTCCCAATTCGTCATTCAACAGGGAACACATGAAATCCCGCCGTTGACGGTATAGCTTCACCGATTTTTTCAGATGTCGCTGAAAATCGCCATTCTTGAAAATGATGGCCAGTGATTCCTCCAGGAGATTGTCGCTTCTCACATCGGTCAATTTGCGCAATTCCGAGGCCTGCCTCACAAAATTCGATGGCGCCACCATGTAGCCCACCCTCACCGATGGTGCCAGACACTTGGAAAGGGACCCCACGGATATGACATGTCCTCCATGGTCCGCGCTGGCCAGCGGCAGAATAGGGCTGCTGTCATAGTGAAAATCGTAATCATAGTCATCTTCAATCACAGGGATTTTATATTTACGTATGAGTGTGGCCAAATTCATTCTCCGGTCGCATGAAAGTGTAACAGTGGTTGGGTGATGATGATGGGGTATCACATATAGCAGATCAGGTTTTTTTCGTTCGCAGATTCTTTCCAGCGCGTCAACATCCATTCCATTCTCATCCACTCTTATTTTGATTAAGCGGGCGCCGCATTCTTCAAATATTTTATTGGCCATAAAATAATTAGGCTCCCCTACCACTACGGTGGAGCCAGGCCTGAGGATCAGCCTGGCAGCAAGTGAAATAGCCATTTGGGCTCCATGAGTCATCATGATATTTTCGGGTGTACAGTCAATGCCCCTGGTATCAAGGAGAAATTGAGAGAGCGATTCACGAAGATTCAAAGATCCTGCAGGGTCTCCGTACTGCATCCGTCTCAGCATGGCCGGCTGGCGAAGCAGATAACGGTATTCTTTCAGAATCGAATCTAGCGGAGCAATCCTCAGGTCTGGAAAGCCATCGTTAATGATTAAACGATGATCGCCGGCATTCAGGATTCGTTGCGATTCAGGAACTATATTCCTGTACCCAATTCGAGGTTGATGGGAATATCCTTTCTTTCCGGGCATTTCCTTGCAAATCTTCTGGCTTATTTCGGGCAACCGTTTTGAAACCATGATTCCTTTTCTCGGGATTGTTTCCACCCAATCCTGCACATACAATTCTTCATAGGCAGCCATCACAGTCTTGCGATGTACCCGCAACAGTGTGGCCATCTGCCTGCTTGAAGGCAAGGATGCGCCTGGTTTGATCACACCACCCCGGATCAAATCTACCAAACGATTAGAGATTTGCTGGTACACTGGCACCGCGGTTCTTTTCTGGAGCGCTATGAGACTTTTGTAGGGAAGCATCTGGACTACTCATTTACTTAAAACTGGACTATGAAGATAGTCCAATTAGTCAATAATTTTGATCATCAAATCAAAAAATGTCAGCATGAAACAAAGGTTTAAAATGAAGGATGTATTGCCCCTGGCCTATGATGCCATGGGCGCCCTGGAGGATTTTGCAAAGGATTCATCCATTGAACCGCGCCACCAGGAATTGATTCGCCTCAGGGCCTCCCAGATAAATGGTTGCGCTTATTGCGTAAATTACCATACCAACAATGCCAGGAAATTGGGTGAATCGGAAGTGCGGTTGAGCCTGGTCTGTGTTTGGAAAGAAGCGCCCAGTATTTTTACCGAAGAAGAACAGTTGTTATTGGGAATGTCGGAAGAAGTGACCCTCATCCACCAGAATGGATTAAGCGATAGCCTATATAAGAAATCCGTTGCCATGTTCGGGGAAAAAAAGACCGCCCAAATAATCATGACTATCATAGCCATCAATGTATGGAACAGGGCAAGCGTTGCACTTCACCTGCAACCTGAAATTGATTCCTGATAAAATACATTCAGCGCGCAGACGGCTTTTTTATGAGTAACCATTAATTGCAATTGAACCTCAAGAATATGAACCATTTTGATATTTTCCTGCGCCTGCATCACAGTGAGAAGCCCCTCCTGCTGGCCAATGTTTGGGACGTGAGCAGTGCCAGAGTATTTGAAAAAAATGGATTTAAAGCGGCGGGCACCTCCAGCAGGGCGCTCGCCCAGGTTCATGGATACGAAGATGGAGAAAAGATTCCTTTCGAATTGGTTCTGCATACAGTGAAAGAAATCGTCGCCCATATTCAAATACCCCTTTCCGTAGATATGGAAACGGGTTATGGACTCACAAATGCCGCCATCATTCAAAACATCGAAAAACTCCATGACCTGGGAGCCGTAGGCATTAATCTTGAAGATTCCATCCTTGCTGAGCCGGGGAAATTGAAACCTGCGGATCAATTTCAAAAAACGATTTCCAGCATCCGTAACCACCTGGAGAAAAAAAATATGCGGCTGTTCATAAATGCGCGAACCGATACATTTTTACACAAATTGCCTTCTATGCTTGAAGAAACCATTCGGAGGATAGTCTTGTATGAACAGGCTGGTGCAGATGGAATCTTTGTTCCCTTTATTCAGGATCCTGTTCACCTGAAAACCGTAGTGCAGGCTACCAAATTACCGGTCAATATAGTTTGCACGGCGAAATTATGCGATATAGCACAACTGAGCGCTTCAGGCGTAAAACGCATCAGTATGGGAAGCGCATTTCATAGATACCTGACTGCAATGATGGAAATATCCGCACAAACTATTCTGAGCCAACAATCCTACAAGAGTTTGTTCTGAGCAAATTGGCGATAACAGTCAGAGCTACCATATATTGCGCTTATCCTTGTCTGTCTGTGTAGGGAATAGCCATTGAGATTCTTCGGGATCCTTTCCGCGAAACCTCATCCCCTTATTTGCCCCGGCCTCGCATTTTACCTATTTTAGCAGTTTTTCATCTAATCATATCTGCCTTTCGTAAATTCAGGCGCTATAAGTTGAGCGGTCTTCAATACAATTGTTGCCGCAACTCACTGCCTTGTTGATGCATGTTGGCGTTTTTAAATAAATAACTTGTGGTTGATATCAACATCTGGTATAAGCGATTAATTTTAATGGTTCAAACGGAACTATGGATAATATATTTGTGCTTTTGCTTACCGGGTTTGTAGTAGGCACAGTCGGCACTTTGATTGGCGCGGGAGGTGGATTTATTCTGGTTCCATTGCTCATCATAGCGCAACCTCAATTGCCTCCCGAAACCATCACCGCCATATCAATTGCAATTGTTGCCGCCAATGCCATTTCGGGTTCCGTCGCTTACGCACGCTCGGGAAGAATAGACTACAAAGCAGGTATCCTGTTTGCTCTATTTACCATTCCCGGATCTGTACTGGGTGTTTATAGCACTGCCTATATTCCAAAAATGGCCTTCCATATTATTTTTGGAATACTTCTCCTGCTGCTCGCGTTCTTTCTTTTCTTCTCAAAAAAACAGGGAGGCCACCCTTCTGCAGCAGGGATCAATATGCCAGGCAGGCAAACAAAACATAAGTTGACCGACCGGAAAGGAACAATGTATTCATATAGCTACAACAGCCTTACAGGTATTATCATCAGCATTATTGTAGGCTATCTTTCGCCACTGCTGGGCATTGGGGGCGGCATCATACATGTGCCAGCCCTGGTTAACCAACTCCACTTTCCGGTTTATGTAGCCACCGCCACTTCGCATTTCATCCTGGCAATCATGGCAACTGTAAGCGTCATTACACACCTGCTCAGGGGAAATTATGATGACCCGATGGTGCTAAGGATGGTTTTGGCTTTGAGTGCAGGCGCGGTAGCGGGCGCCCAGTTAGGAGCATTCCTATCGCATAAAATCAAAGGGAAAACTATTATCAGAGCGCTGGCGGCTTGCCTCGGCCTCGTAGGCATCAGGATACTTTTCGGCATTCATTGAAAAGACTTTTTTTGAAGGCACTCTTAATAATAGCATAAAAATGACTTGCTAAAATCTACATGGCTTTAACGAATATTATTTGATAATAAAATAACAAACTGCCGCCCCTATAGGCCGCCCTCAATAACATCACAAGTAATATAAAAATTATTTGGAGGCCTACGGAAGGCTTGGCAGCATAAAGGTTCCGACTGGCAATAGCAGGAAAGAAGAGTAAATTTTTTAATATCGATGCGATTGAATTGCGGGATTGCCCAATCAGAAAAATATACAATCCTATATTGCATTTTCACCAGAAGGGGAATCCATATGTATGAATTATTCTTTAAGAAATTCAATTAAAAAGTCTCGCTGAACGCGGAGAAAGAGGACATTAACAAGTCCCATCTCACACCCAGAAA
>CALFNL010000340.1 GCA_937902875.1 uncultured Bacteroidota bacterium
CCGGCTTCCTCTACGGGATGCAATACCGTGAACTCATTTATGAAATTTACGAGGAGGTCTGCGGTTCGCGGCTCACCACCAATATTGGAAGGATCGGCGGTTTTGAGAGAGATTTTACCGATACCGCTTTCCGGAAACTTGAGAAATTCCAGCGCGAGTATCCAAGGGTGCTCAGGGAATTTGAAAATCTGTTCACCAGGAACCGGATCTTCATGGATCGCACTATCGGGGTTGGCCCCATCGGCGCGGAAAGGGCTTTGAATTACGGTTTCACGGGTCCGAACCTGAGGGCGGCGGGAGTGGATTATGACGTGAGGGTACACAGCCCCTACAGCAGCTACGAAGATTTTGATTTTAATGTTCCTGTAGGCAATACCGGCGATTGCTACGATCGCTTTTTGGTGCGCAACCAGGAAATGTGGCAATCACTCAGGATCATTGACCAGGCATATAAGAAAGTGCAGGAATTCAAGGGCGCCGAAGCAGAAGTGTATCACGCCGATGCCCCGGAATATTACCTTCCTCCTAAAGCTGAGGTGTACACGAAGATGGAAGCGTTGATATGGCATTTTAAGATCATCATGGGGGAAATAGAAATTCCAAAGGGAGAGGTGTATTTCAGCGTGGAGGGTGCCAATGGTGAGCTGGGATTTTATCTCATCAGCGATGGAGGCCGCACACCCTATCGCCTTCATTTCCGGAGACCCTGCTTCATCTATTACCAGGCTTATCCAGAACTGGTGAGGGGCAGTATGCTTAGCGACGCGATAGTTACCATGAGCAGCCTGAACCTGATAGCGGGGGAGATGGACGCATGAGATCCGGAATGAGAGTGGCGGGATTATGGCTGGCAAACTAATTAAATAAAGAATTGACTATACATGGTTCATTTTCCTGAAAATACCGTCAAAAAAGTACAGGAGATCATGGCACGGTATCCTGAGGGTAAACAAAAGAGTGCCGTACTGCCCGTATTACACCTGGCGCAGGAAGAGTTCGGCTGGCTGAGCGTGGAGGCGATGGACTATGTAGCCTCCCTCCTGAAGCTGGAACCCATCGAAGTATATGAAGTGGCCACATTCTATTCCATGTACAATCTGGATCCCGTAGGAAAATTTGTGTTTGAAGTGTGCCAGACTGGTCCCTGTATGCTAAGGGGAAGTGATGATATCATTTCATATATCGGTCAAAAATTGGGTATCAAACCCGGAGAAACAACGCCTGATGGCATGTTCACGCTTAAAACAGTGGAATGCCTTGGCGCCTGCGGCTATGCTCCCCTGTTGCAGTTGGGGAAGCATTACAGGGAGCATCTCACCAGGGAAAAAGTGGATGCGCTCATTGATGAATGCAGAAAGAGTTCGGGCTCATTGAACTGAAGTGCTCAAAGAAAAATATTAACATGACAATGACAGCTTATATAATATTCAATGGCCAATGTGAGGAAGCTCTCCATTTTTATGCCGCTGCATTAAACGGCGAAATAAAGAGCCTGATGCGATATGAAAATTCGCCCGCGGAGGCGATGGCTAAGGACAAACAAAATGTGATCCACGCCAGTTTTGCCGCGCCCGGCGTGATTTTCATGGCTTCAGACGCAGGCAAAGGCGGACTGGAAGCGAGCAATAGCGGCATGATACATCTGAGCCTTAATTTCAACGAAGTGGCCGATCTGGAGAAAACCTTTGGGAAATTATCCGATGGAGCCAGAATAACGATGCCTCCTCAGGAAACTTTCTGGGGCGCCAAATTTGGAATGTTGCAGGATAAATTTGGAATTAACTGGATGCTCAATTGCGAAAGAAAATAATATGACGGGGCGGCAGAGGGCTGGCCCGGAACAAATAATATGAGCAGAAAATTACTTTTGGAAAAAGCGCATGTGGAAGGAATCCGCAATTACGATGTGTACCGTCGTGAAGGTGGTTATAGCAGTGTGGAAAAGGCGTTGAAATCGATGGCCCCCGATCAAATCACTGACGAAGTGAAAAAGAGTGGACTGCGGGGCCGTGGCGGCGCCGGATTTCCAACCGGTCTTAAATGGAGTTTCCTGGCCAAGCCTGCCGGAGTGCCACGCTATCTCATTTGTAATGCCGATGAATCCGAGCCCGGAACTTTCAAGGACCGCTACCTGATGGAATATATTCCACATCTCCTCATTGAAGGGCTCATCGTTTCTTCCTATGCATTGGGAAGTAACCGCACCTATATTTATATAAGAGGAGAATACGCGTGGATTGTGGGTATTCTTGAGCAGGCCATCGCCGAAGCAAAAGCTAATGGATGGCTGGGGCAGAATATTCTGGGTACCGGATTCAATTGCGAGATATATGTGCATCCCGGTGCGGGTGCCTATATATGCGGAGAGGAAACCGCGTTGATTGAATCCCTCGAAGGGAAACGGGGCAATCCGAGAATCAAACCACCTTTTCCGGCAGTGAAAGGGCTTTGGGACTGTCCCACTGTAGTGAATAACGTAGAAACTTTGGCGGCAGTGGTGCCCATCATCAACCTGGGTGCAGAGGAATATTTGAAAATTGGCATTGGCAAATCAACGGGTACAAAACTTATCAGCGCCTGTGGCAATATCAATAAGCCGGGCGTTTATGAAATTGAGATGAATATTTCTGTGGAAGAATTTGTTTACAGTGATGAATATTGCGGCGGTATTGCCGGCGGAAAAAAACTGAAAGCCTGCATACCCGGAGGGTCATCGGTTCCCATACTTCCCGCCAACCTTCTGCTGAAGACCGCAAAGGGTGAAACGCGTTATATGAATTATGAAAGCCTGAGCGACGGAGGCTTCGCCACGGGGAGCATGATGGGTAGCGGAGGTTTTATCATTCTCGATGAAGACCAATGCGTGGTGCGGCATACCTATACGCTTGCACATTTCTATCGTCATGAAAGTTGTGGTCAGTGTTCCCCCTGCCGCGAAGGAACAGGATGGATGGAAAGGATTCTGAAGAATATTGAATATGGAAAAGGCAAGATGAGTGATATTGACCTGCTTTGGGATGTTCAGCGAAAGATTGAGGGGAACACCATTTGCCCCCTGGGTGACGCGGCGGCATGGCCCGTGGCTGCGGCCATACGTCATTTCAGGGATGAATTTGAATGGCATGTTCTGAATCCTGAGGAATGCTTGAAAAGAAATTATGGACTCGCGCACTATGCTGATCCAAGAACCCCGGCAGTTGCCTGATTCCAGGGTAAGGTGGCGAACCTGTTTAAATAAATTGACTGATGAGATATGTGTATTAGCAGATTGAAATTTTAAGTTATGGCTGAAGAAAAGAAATTATTCAAAGTAACCATTGATAATATCACCATCGAAGTGGAGCCGGGAACTACTATCCTGAATGCTGCCAGAATGATCGGCAGCCAGGTTGCCCCACCCGCCATGTGTTATTATTCAAAGCTGCAGGGAAGCGGCGGAAAATGCCGGACCTGCCTTGTGGAAGTGGCTGCAGGTTCCACGGCCGATCCACGCCCCATGCCCAAGCTGGTTGCATCCTGCCGCACTACGGTGATGGATGGAATGGTAGTGAAAAATACCACCAGCGAAAAAGTGTTGGATGCGCGAGCCGGTGTAGTGGAATTCCTGTTGATCAATCATCCTCTTGACTGCCCTATTTGCGACCAGGCAGGTGAATGTGATTTGCAGGACCTGAGTTATGCACATGGTTCGGAAAGTACCCGATTTGAATTTCAAAAAAGAATATTCGAAAAGCATGACCTGGGGCCCTATATTCAGTTGCACATGACACGTTGCATACTTTGCTATCGTTGCGTGTATGTAGCCGATCAGCTTACCAGCAAGAGAGTGCACGGAGTCCTGGATCGTGGAGAACGCTCCGAAATTGCCACTTACATTGAAAAAGCGCTCGACAACGATTTTATTGGGAATGTGATTGACGTTTGCCCTGTTGGGGCTCTCACAGACAAAACCTTCCGCTTCAAGAACCGTGTATGGTTTACAAAACCGGTTGATGCGCATCGCCATTGCACTAAATGCTGCGGCCGCGTTAGGTTGTGGCTGCGTGGAAACGAGGTGTTGCGCGTGACTACACGAAGAGACAAATGGGGTGAAGTGGAGTCCCTTCCCGATGGAACGCCAGGCTGGATTTGCAACGAATGCAGGTTTGAGAAGAAACATGTTAGCAGCTGGGAAATTGATGGGCCCACCAGGATCGACCGCCATTCTGTGATCGCGCAGGGGCATTATGTTGACCTGGAAATTCCCAATGATCCCCTCGTAAAAGTGATGCATGGAAATAAACCCCGCCTGCTGTTGGATATCCACAGCGTGAGTGAAGTCAACAAGCCCGGCATAGACCTGGCCGCCTTGCCGGGGCCGCCTACCAGCAAGGTGTACGACCAAGGAAACGACAAAAAAGAATAAGCAGGAATTCGCAATCTGAAAGAATGAGTTTATGACAATATTGAATATTGATTGGTTTTTTGCCCTGGAAAAATTAATATTGATTGCCGTTGTGATCACGGGTGCATTGGTCATAGCCATGTATAGCACCTATGCCGAACGGAAAGTTGCTGCATTTATCCAGGATCGGAGAGGCCCTAACAGGGCAGGACCATTTGGATTGTTCCAACCCCTGGCAGACGGGCTGAAATTATTCTTTAAAGAGGAGATCATTCCCAGCCATTCCAATAAAGTACTGTTTGTTCTGGGCCCTTCACTGGCCATGCTTACAGCCATGATGACCAGCGCCGTGATCCCCTGGGGAAGTAAGGTTGAATTATTCGGAAGGAGCATTGATCTCCAGATCGCCGATATCAATATCGGAATTCTGTTTGTATTTGGCGTGGTGAGCCTGGGCGTGTATGGCATACTCATTGGAGCCTGGTCTTCCAATAATAAATTCTCCCTGCTGGGTGGTTTAAGAGGCGCATCGCAAATCATTTCTTATGAACTGGCCATGGGTATTTCATTGATCGCCCTCCTGATGGTTACTGGTACCCTGAGTTTGAAGGAAATGGTGGAGCAGCAAAGGCATGGCCACTGGAATATCATTCACCAGCCGCTGGGCTTTCTCATTTTCCTCATCTGCGCCTTCGCGGAATGCAACCGCACGCCTTTCGATCTGCCGGAGGCTGAAAATGAATTGAACTGCGGGTATCATTCGGAATATTCATCCATGAAACTGGGATTCTATTTGTTTGCCGAATATATCAATATGTTCATCAGCGGCGCTGTAATGGCTTGTCTCTATTTCGGCGGCTACGATATTCCTTTCGTTGATGAATCAGCGTTAGCGGTTAATACCGCGGCAATACTCGGAGCCGTGGCCTTATTGGTTAAGGTTGGATTATTTATCTTTCTGTTTATGTGGGTGCGTTGGACGATTCCCAGATTCCGTTACGACCAGCTCATGCGTTTGGGATGGAAGAACCTGATACCACTTTCATTGTTGAATATGTTTGTCACCGGAGCCTGGATTTTGTGGAAATCGAAAAGTCATTGATTTTAGTTGGAATCTAAATAGGATACAGATATTTTTGCGAACCTGAATCAAGCCAAAAACCAGAAGTGCAAAGCTAACTGCCGTGGCCAAAAGTTAAAAGCGAAAAAATGCAGTCACTAACACAAAGAGCGCAACCAGTTGATCGCAGGCCAATGACCTGGGTGGAGAAGATTTATCTTTGGAATATCTTCAGGGGAATGCTCATTACCCTGGTTCATCTGTTCAGCAAGAAAGTCACTATCAATTACCCCGAACAAACAAGACCCTTCAGCCCTGTATTTCGCGGTCTGCATATTCTGAACCGGGATGAAGAAGGAAGGGAGCGCTGTACCGCCTGCGGATTATGCGCCGTAGCCTGTCCTGCCGAAGCCATCACCATGGAAGCCGCGGAGCGTTTGCCCGGAGAAGAAAAACTCTATCGAGAAGAAAAATATGCCGCCCGTTATGAGATCAATATGTTGCGTTGTATTTTCTGCGGATTGTGTGAAGAAGCATGTCCCAAAGACGCGATCTACCTTACAGAAACCATCGCACCTGCAAATTACAGTCGCAGGAGCTTTATTTATGGAAAGGAAGACCTGCTGATTCCCGACCCCAATACGCAACCGGCCGAATATGCAAAGGCGAGAGGCCAGATTGATAAGAAAAAAAAGGCAGGAGCCTGATTGAAACCAAGACTAAACGAACCAACATATTATAATGGGTATAACTCAGATTCTTTTTTGGTTTCTTACCGCACTGGTGCTGGGCAGTGCCCTGATGGTAATATTCAGTAAGAATCCTGTTCATAGCGTGCTTTGGCTCATCGTTACCTTCTTTTGCATTTCCGGACATTATATCCTTTTGAATGCGCAGTTTTTGGCTATTGTAAATGTGATTGTGTATGCGGGCGCCATCATGGTGCTCTTTCTGTTTGTGGTGATGCTGATGAACCTCAATGCCGAAACAGAACCCCAAAAGAATAAGTGGTTGAAATTCGCCGGTGCAATTGCCGGCTCCTGTCTCTTATTGGTGCTGGTTGCGGCTCTGAAAGATACGGATGCGATGCGCCAGGAGGTCTTGATGAAGACGGGCGATATCGGCCTGATTCATAATCTCGGCATGGTATTGTTCCGGGATTATTTGCTGCCTTTTGAAATAAGCAGTGTTTTGTTTTTGAGTGCAATGGTGGGAACTGTTGTGATCGGGAAGAAAGGCGATTGATTGTGGATCGGCCGGTCCCGCCATCCCAAACCCGCAACCTGAATTTTAGTTTATGACTATCAACCATTATATATTTCTTTCAGTAGCGCTGTTCTGCATAGGAATAGTGGGTGTATTGACACGCCGAAATGCCATCGTGATTTTCATGAGCGTGGAATTGATGCTGAATGCAGTTAATATTCTTCTGGTGGCATTTTCTAAAATGCATTATCTCGCTGCCAAAATCATCAATCCGGCAACGCAGGCAGGCATCGAAGGCCAACTGTTCGTGTTTTTCATAATGGTGGTAGCCGCGGCCGAAGTGAGCGTTGGATTGGCGATCATTGTAATGATGTACAGGAATATACATTCGGTTGACGTGAATTTCTTAAACAGGTTAAAGCACTAGGCGGCCGGCATGGCGAATCAGGTACCGGATACAAAGCTTCAAATCAATTATGAATAAATTTGTTTTTCTTATTCCTCTTATCCCATTGATCGGCTTCCTGATCAATGGTCTCGGAAGGTCTGTAATTTCCAAATCATTCGCCGGAATTCTGGGCTGCGGTACCGTGCTGGTTTCTTTCATTCTCAGCATCATCTTGTTTCTTAATGTAAGGAATGGCCATACCGGCGTAGAATACCTGTACAATTTTATCAGTTTCGAATCACTGCACATACCTTTCGCATTCCAGGTTGACCAGCTTTCTGTAATTTTTCTGCTCATCATAACAGGCGTCGGTTTTCTCATTCATATATATTCCACAGCCTATATGCACGGTGAAAACCCGGCAGCCTATGCCAGGTATTTTGCCTATCTCAACCTCTTCGTTTTTTCCATGCTCTTATTGGTGCTGGGCGCCAATTATGTGATCATGTTCCTGGGTTGGGAAGGCGTTGGTCTTTGCTCTTACCTCCTGATTGGTTATTGGTTCAGGAATACGGAATATAATAACGCGGCTAAGAAAGCCTTTGTAATGAACCGCATTGGAGATTTCGGTTTTCTGCTGGCCGTGTTTTGGATGATCAGGGTATTTGGTACTACTGACTATGTGGATGTGTTCGCCAAGGCGTCTTCGGCTCCGGTGAATGTAACCGTGCTCACGGGGATCACCTTATTATTATTATTGGGTGCCACGGGAAAAAGCGCGCAGATTCCATTATATACCTGGCTCCCTGATGCAATGGCGGGTCCCACACCTGTATCCGCGCTGATTCATGCCGCCACCATGGTTACTGCCGGTATTTACATGATTGCCCGAAGCAATATTTTATATACACTGGCTCCCACCTCGCAGGCCATTGTAGCGGTGGTGGGATTGGCAACGGCCATACTTGCGGCAACCATCGCGCTTAAACAAAATGATATTAAGAAAGTGCTGGCCTACTCTACTGTGAGCCAGTTGGGATACATGTTTCTGGGCCTCGGAGTAGGAGCCTACACGGCTTCTGTTTTTCATGTAATCACTCATGCTTTCTTCAAGGCGCTTCTCTTTTTGGGTGCGGGCTCGGTAATCCATGCCATTCCCGTAATCCTGGGTGGAGGACAGGAGCAGGATATCAGGACTATGGGAGGTCTGAAGAAATATATGCCTGTTACGCATATCACTTTCCTGTTGGCATGCCTTGCCATCGCCGGCATACCGCCATTTTCGGGTTTCTTTTCAAAAGATGAGATTTTGATTAGCGCTTACTCGCGGAGTCCCATCCTTTACTGGATCGGCCTGGGCGGATCACTGCTTACGGCATTCTATATGTTTCGTTTGTATGCCATGACCTTCCTGGGCAGGTACCGTGGCACGGCGGAACAGGAACATCACCTGCATGAGAGCCCTCCGGCAATGACCATGCCTTTGGTCATTTTGGCCATTTTGGCCGTTATTGGAGGATTCCTGGGTTTGCCTGAAATATTCGCGCCTGACTCAAACTGGCTGGAACATTTTCTCGCTCCCATATTTGCGGGTTCCGAAAAAATATCTCCGGCAATACCCGTTGCGCACAATACTGAATATATATTGTTGGCAGTTACCGTTGTGCTGGTTGTGATCTGCATAGTATGGGCCATTGGCAGGTTCAGAAATTATTCACTCAAAGAACTGGAAGAAAAAGGCCTGGGAAAATTCCTGCAGAACAAATGGTATGTGGATGAATTATATGATGCCATCATCAATAGGCCCCTCCGCGCCATTTCAGGATTTTTGAATTCTATAGTGGAACGTTCGGGCATAGACGGAATAGTGAATGGGGTGGGCAGGTTTGTGAATTACAGCAGTCGCCAGTTACGACTCATTCAAAACGGACAGGTGGGCGCCTATATCCTGATGATGGTGGTGGCGGTGCTCTTCTTTTTCATCATTCAATTGTTTCTAAAATAAGATATGAATCCGAGAGATGTAATAGTCACTTTTCCCGAACTGCTGCTTTGGTTTCCATTGCTGGGCGGATTGATTGTATTGACGCTCCGCCGGGGTAGCAAGGCCAAGAACTGGTCTCTGATATTTTCCGTGATTACACTTGCCATCTCCATTACCAGTTTAATATTCTCCAGTTCAAAATATTTCGCGCTTAACCAGGTTAGTTATTACTGGCTGCCACAGATTGGAAGCAGCTTTGCATTGAACCTTGATGGCATGGGGCGGATCCTCTGTTTCCTCACGGCGTTTGCATTTCCGGTAATTTTCATTTCAACCTATGCTAACAAATATAAGAACCCAAATGTATTCTATGGCTTGATGCTTTTGAGCCAGGCCGGATTGATCGGCGTTTTTTGCGCGATGGATGCACTGGTATTCTATTTCTTTTGGGAACTGGCCATCATACCTGTTTATTTTCTGGCTTCCTATTGGGGAGGAGAGAGAAGGATCCAGGCCACATTCAAGTTTTTCGTATTCACCTTCGCTGGTTCGCTGCTGCTGCTTGTAGGCATCATTTATGTGTACCTGCATACGCCCGATTTTTCTTTTTCAATGAATTCATTTTATAACAGCCGGCTTTCTCCAGGGCAGCAAAATGCCATGTTCTGGCTGTTTTTCCTGGCATTTGCCATAAAGATGCCTGTATTCCCTTTCCATACGTGGCAGCCCGATACCTATGAGCAGTCTCCCGCGCCGGTAACCATGGTGCTCAGTGGTATCATGGTTAAGATGGGCGTATTCGGATTGATCCGCTGGCTATTGCCCATACTCCCGCTGGCGGTAAAACATTATGATCATTTTGTAATTGGCCTATCGGTTACAGGGATCGTCTATGCTTCCCTTATTGCGATTGTTCAGGACGATCTGAAAAGACTCGTGGCTTATTCATCCATTGCCCATATGGGTTTGATGTGCGCGGCCATTTTTTCAAATACCGAATCTGGTTTGCAGGGTGTAATGGTGCAAATGTTCAATCATGGCATCAATATCATTGGCATGTGGATAGTGGTT
>CALFNL010000341.1 GCA_937902875.1 uncultured Bacteroidota bacterium
GACATTCAATGAGAAGCCTCTGGCACCGGCTCATAGAGCAATACATGACGAAGCCGCCCTATCTCTACAAGGCCCGTGCGGCCTAAATGGGTAATCCTGTAGAATGAGCAACTCTAACTTTTTCAATACCCTAAAACACCAACTCCGCCACCCTATATCTTTGAACCTACTATACGTAGATATTCTGAATCTTAGCTCAATGCCATATTGCCCTACCTGAATTTCTTTGAAATAAATATGAAAGTGCAAACCATATTGTAAAGAATCGCCGCCGATAAATATCCTGTATTATCTGTCTAACAATCCAATTGGCAATATAGAGTAAAGAGAATGGCCCGATTCGCACATTACATAGCAGGATTTGTCATTTTCATCTACACAAATTGAAACTTTCGGGCCGTCGTCTTCCCAATAGTTGTTTCAGAGAAATTTGGAATTTATGATTCCTTTTTGGTACCCGATACTAACCAAAATTTTAGTAGTAAAACTTCTATCCCACAGAGGTTTGCCGAGAGTCAAGTTTCAGTTCAATTAACTTCATATTTTGAAGGTCCGTTTTCACTCAAAGCAAATTAAATATCACAATTATTAAGCATTTGTATATTAGAACAAGATCATTTTTTTATAATCCAATACGCAGCAATTAATCTGTTACAAACACTCAATCATAAATGCATATAACAAGCATGTCATAATACATTTTCAATCACTCCTTCTTGCACAAGACGAAAAGACCACTATGATGAGCTACTGATTCGAACCATTTTACATTTATTTATTCGTTGCTTTTGGTACTATCCACAAGTCCTGTCCTCCTGTCTTGCATGGATATTCTATTCCATCATAAAACTCGAGTATTATAAAATACGACAGTATCATTTCCCTAAAATGAGCAGACGTGTTATATGTTGTCATCATTCGATGCCCTTTTTGGCTAAAGGATTTCGTTATCGCACCATTCACCTTGAGGTCCCCTAAATCAGTTCTGTTCAAATTCCACACATATTTCTTTCCGTGAATCGTAAAGAGGAAAATTCCATCACTTGACAGAATTCTATGAATTTCTTTTATCCAACTTAATTGATGCTCGGCTTCAATATGGGTAAAAACGGACATACCAAATACCAGATTGAATTGATTGTCCTGGAAATTAGTTGGAGTGTAATATTGGATATTTTTGAATTGAACATTGGGAATATTGGCCGAATCCTACTCGATCATTTCCTTATTTATATCTGCACCAACAATATTTACGCTCTCTGGCATGAGTGCCGGTATATGCCTGATGATCCTGGCTACACCGCAACCCCATTCTAAAAGATTAATTCCATCTGTCAAATACCTTTTCGTCCAGGATACTATTTCCAACGCTGCAAGTTCGCCGTCCTCCTTATATTTTTCATAATTTAATTTGTAAGTTTCATATAAAAAATAATCAGGTGGTAATAGAAAGACTGGATTTTGCTTTTTGAAATCTATACTTCTCGGGAGGTTGACTATTTTAGATGTCCAATAAGTTAACCTATCCAAAATACGCAGAGTATGCGTTACATAAAAAAAACTGCTTTAATACGATTTTGAGACGGTGCATAGATGAAATAATAAAACCGAATTTATCGACATTTAGCGATATTATTGTTCTTGTAATCACAAACGAATTTTGTTCATAGGCCAAAATGAATGGCGAGAAACTAAACTCTTAAAATATCATAAGGAGCATTCAAATGGGAAAAGTTATTTTAGGTTTGACCATATCCCTGGATGGATTCGCCGAAGACATTAATGGCAGCGTTGGCAAACTATATCCTGATCTGAATACACTCAGAGATTCAGAAGTTCTGAAAGAATCAATACTCAATACCGGTTCGGTGGTAATGTCGAAGAAAGAATTTGATATGCCTGAAGATCCTGATTCGCTGGCAGATAATTATGAGTACCAGGTACCCATATTCATATTCACGGATAAAGCACCCGAAAAGCATCCAAAGGAGACAGACAGAATATCTTTCACTTTTGTCACAGATGGCATTGAAAGTGCGATCAGACAGGCGAAAGCCGCCGCAGGTGGGAAAGATGTAACAATTATTGGCAGCGCTATCACAACGCAGCTATGCCTAGGCGCGGGATTAGCCGATGAAATGCACGTGGATATCATACCAATATTCCTCAAGGCCGGTTTTCGGCCATTTGAAAATATAAATACCGGATCAATTAAATTAGAAAGAATAAAATTGGTTGAACTTCCAGGCGGCAGAACACATATCAGGTTCCGGATTGCTAAATGAAGTTGGCAATCAAACCTGTTTTTGCAGTTCGGGAGCGCCTTTCCCCTGCAATTCGCATCAAAAAAGCCTTCGCATGAAGGCTTCAATTATCTTTTCAAACAGTAATATTAGTTAGCATTTTTCCAGTGCCTGCAAAATATCTTCAATAATATCATCCACCTGTTCCAATCCTACAGAAATGCGGATTAGTCCCGGCGTAATGCTGACAGATTCCTGCTCCTCCCTGGTCAACTTGGAGTGGGTGGTAGACGCAGGATGAGAAGCGATACTGCGGCTATCTCCCAGGTTGGAGGTGAGCGATAACATGCGCAATGCATCCAGGAATTTCCGGCCCGATTCCAACCCTCCTTTCAGATCAAATGTAATCAAACCTCCGCCACGGGTCATTTGCTTTTTAGCTATCTCATACATGGGATGAGAGGGATGAAAAGGATACCTGATCCAGTTAATTTTTGGATGCCCTTCCAACGCCTTCAGCAATTGCTCTGCATTGTCGCAGTGCCTTTGCATCCGCACGTCAAGCGTTTCCAGACTCTTACTCAGTATCCAGGCATTAAAGGGAGAAAGTGAAGGTCCCGTATTACGACAAAAAACATATAATTCCCTGATCAAGGCTTTCTTGCCAACCACTATACCACCTAAAACCCTGCCTTGTCCATCCAGCCATTTGGTGGCGGAATGCAACACCAGGTCTGCTCCGAATTCAATGGGTTTTTGCAATATAGGAGTGGCGAAACAATTGTCTACAATCAAAATGATATCGTGTTTCTTCGCGAGTTTTCCCAACCATTCCATATCCACAATGTCTAAGCCAGGGTTAGTGGGCGTTTCAATATAGATCAAACGCGTATTGGGTTTGATAAGGGCTTCCCATGAGTCAGGATTGTGAATGTCGGCATAGTCATACTGAATATCCCAGCGATGCAGGTATTTAGTGATGATAGTATGCGTGGATCCGAAAACAGAACCGCAACTCAAAAGATGATCGCCGCTATTCAAAAATGCCATGAAACATCCGAATATCGCACTCATGCCTGAGGCAGTGGCAAAACCATCTTCCGCTCCTTCCAGTGCACATATCTTGTCAATGAATTCCTGAACATTGGGATTGCTGAAGCGGGAATAAATATTAGCGTCGTTCTCTTCTGCGAAGGCTGCACGCATTTCTTCAGCGTTATCAAAACAAAAACTGGACGTTAGAAACAAAGGCGTACTGTGTTCCATCTGGTCCGTTCTGGGTGTCTGGATCCTGATAGCCTTCGTATTAGGGTGTTGAGCCATGATAAGAAAAAGTATTTAATGATAATATGCTCTGCTGGTCAATTTGCTTTCACTTCCTCGCCGTTCACCCATATATTCCATGTAATGGCGGCACCCGCGCGCCTGAGTGTTTCAGCAACTGAACAATATTTTGTAACTGACAATTCCGCCGCGCGATAGGCCTTAATCGGTTCCACTGAGCCGCTCAGCTCAAAACGGATATGAACCTTTTCCCACAAAGAAGGCTCTTTGGCTTTTTCCCTTTCTCCATCAACAAGTACTTTCAACCCGCTAAATTCCTGTCTTTGTTTCTTCAGGATACTGATCACATCCGCGCTGGTGCAACCACTTAGTGCCGCCAATACGGTTTGCATAGGCCTGAATCCGGCTCCATTCCCACCCTGGTCAACAGGAATATCAATCAACATGGTATGACCCTTCTCATCAGTAATCTTCATACCATAATCCCCCAGCGTGCGCTCGGCGCTCATTAATGCCATAAAAATGTTTTGAGTTGCGAAGATACTGAATGAGGACGAACCGTGTTGGGATTAGTGTATAGAAAATGATCACACCCGGAGGCGTGATCATTAGTTTGAAAAACGGGTTAGCTAAGAGAGATACAAATATTCTTTAATGGGTCTTGCCATTCCAGAGCACATCGAGGGTCCATGTAAAATAATACAACGCCCCTACGGTTGGCCCGCCTACATATTGAAAATACCTGGTATTTAATATGTCGGCGCCGCCCAGTTTGAATGAACTGTTGATGCCGGGAGCACGAAGGGTTACCTGGGCATCGAGGGTGCCATATGCTGGCACGCTTCCATTGCCGAATAGATTCTCCCAATAGAAACTGTTTTGCCAATGCCACACAGTATTGAAGCCGAGCCTGGACGTGATTGCCCGGTTGCCAAGGCTTATATTGGCGGCCCAATTGGGTGTATTGAATCCTGGAATAAGCGGATCAGCTTTATTGGTCTGTGAAAGTTTGTTGAAATTCGCGTTGCCGCTGATGGTATAGGTCTTGTAAAAATTATAGCTGATACCAGCCGCGAATCCATAATTCTTTACCAGGGAACGGCTGTTAACCTGGATACGATAACGTGTAGCCGCACTATTATTGTAGAGGCTCTTTAGTACAGCCGTATCGTTGAAATCATTTACTGATCCCTCATTGGGTACGGTTGCTTCAAACTGCCCGATAAAATATTTATAAGCGTTGAAATAAACCTGCGCGTCCACAAATAATTTATTGTTGAAAAGGGAGGCCTTATAACCTAATTCAAAAGAGTTAATCTGCTCAGGCCTGATGGGATCGGGATAGGCTACCTGCAGCAGGTAGCGTGCCTGCCATTGCGCCTCTGCCAATGGGAATCCCTGCTGGTTCACCAGCGTGTTCACCTTTGTAGTATATGCCGACACCGAATTCGTGAGCGCCGAATTGCTGAAATATCCAAGTCCTTCTTCCACGATAGGAAGGCCCCCCACACGCCTCACGCCACCGTTGTTGACGAAAGAATAGGCTTCAAACAGGGATGGAAAACGGAATCCATTCTGCCAGGAGGCACGGAAATTGTGGTTCTCATGCAAAGTATAAACGAGGGCGAAGCGCGGGTTCAGGTTGGGGTCAAATTCCTTGTTTTTGTCAAACCGAAGCGAAGCCGTGAATTTGAGTT
>CALFNL010000342.1 GCA_937902875.1 uncultured Bacteroidota bacterium
GTTGAATCCCAGCCTGAACCCTCCTACAAATTTGATATCTTCAAACAGATCCGAAATGCCCATCCTCACCATACCATTCAGGTTGGAATTACCATTGGTGAGATAAATGGGGCCCGCACCTCCTGCATAAGGCTGCCAGCGCGTCATTAACACGGAATTATTGAATCCGGCCATCACGTAGTCGGTGCTGAATTTCAGACCATAATCATAAAGCTTCGATTTATCGAGTATGCTTTCTTCCTTATATATCTCGGTTCCATCATATACCTTTCCTACTGAACTGCTGTCTTTTTTTTCGTTTTCAAATTCATTCTGGAAAATATTACCCTTGTTTTGAGAGGTGTCACTCGCCGAAGGTTGGAGCATGATGGCCTCTCCCCTCTCTGCTCTTTCCTGGTCAATGATTTTTTTCATGTATTCAGTCGGCCGCACATTCACATTCCTTTTCTTCAGCGCATCTTCATTCACTTTGAGCTTATAGAGGAATTTAAGATTGCCTTCCTGCCTGATTTCACTTACCTGGCCGGCATCGCCCGCAATGCGCGTCTCCAGCAATCCACTTTGATAATTGGTGATGGGGAAGGAATATGCGGAGTCGCTGGTGATGGATATATAGCCGATTGAATCTGGTTCATTCTTGTTCCATGCTTTCAGGGTTGAATCCAATTCGGCGGGTTCGGGATTGCGCAATATCTCTTCTCCCACTTTATACAATGTATCAAGCCCCTCCCTCTTCGTGGAGAAGAAGCCGGCATACCTGTTGGCAATTCCTTTTTCATCGCTCACAAAAGTGAAATGGTTCGTGTTGTACTGCATGGGAAAGCGGGCATTCCCATACTTCATATTGGTAAGTTGCGAAATCTGTTTGAATTCACTCTTGTTCCAATTGTCTACCAGGAATATATTATACCTGTAATTGGAGGGCAATGCCGTATCTGAATTTGGCGCATTGGCCGAAGGTCGGTTGCTTGAGAAAATTATTCCCGTTTTGTTGGGGAAGGCTACAAATGAAGGATCGAGATCATCATACACATCGTTAGTTACCTGATCCAGGGTCTGTTCCTTGATCTTGTATGTGAAGATATCCGAATGGCCATTCTTGACCGCGCTGAAAAGCAGAGTGTTTATATCCAGCATGTATTTTACATCCAGGATCTGGTCCAGATCTTCGGGCAATTGCTGCTTGAATAATTTGAGACGGTTTACAAGATCGTACACAAACATATTGATCTTATTTTCCTCACTGTACACCACCACCAGCCTGGAGCCCTTGGGATCCCATGCCAATAATGGATAATTGGGATTGATTTCATTCTGGTTGTCCAGGACTCCAGACTTGAGCAATATTTTTTTCTTATACCCAAAATCTTCCAGCTCTATTCTATAAATACCTTTTCTAAATCTCACAACGGCATAGGTGCTGTTGCGCGGATTGGGATTAGCCTGAAAACGATAGTAATCAACTCCATTCTTCAGTTCCTCTACAGTAACCACGGTACCCTTGGGTGCATTGCGTCTGCCTCTTATATCCTTATAATATTTATCCGTTTCCTTTTGCATGAATTCGGCCAGCAGGTCCTTGAACTTTTTCTTGGTCACTTTCTGGCTTGCAGAATTCAGGCTCTTGTATATGCGGGCCAGATACAGGAGGTAGGTAACATTGTCTTTCCGGTAATTATCGGCAATAAATCTCCAGAAAGCATGCCCCGCTAGTTCGGGGCTTACAAATGCAAATTGATAGAATGTTCTGTAATCACCCGACAGAAGTGCGGATTTTAGTTTGTCATCCAGCAAGGGACTCCAGTTTTCCGCCGCGTATTTAATATATCCGTCTGTCAGCCATTTCGGGAGGTCCAGTAATGCCTGGTTGCTGGCAAATTCACCCAGGTCGTCTCCAAACAGCATCGATTCCAGCAATACTCTCGCGATGCCTTCCCTGATCTGCTTTTTCAGGTTCTCATGATCGCCATTGAAATAAATGATCATCTTATTATTTACCAGCTTGGTCACTCCACCGGTATTTTGCCAGTCTATCCCCAGGCCGATATTAGACTGCTGCAGGTCGTTGAAATTGTTATACACCACAATATTGATGCGGCGCTGGGTGGGGAATTCCACAAAATCTTCCAAACTCGGCAATTCCTTCTCTGCCACCTGGGCCGCGTACTTACCTAATGCCAATCCATTTTGACTGAAATAAACATTGAAGTTCTTGGTTTGGTAGTAGCGCCATTTGAATTTTTCGTACTGCACCCTGTTCTTGCCAAATTCCACGGCATTAACCTGAGCCCCGGCATTTTTTGCCACGAAAGAAAAACAGATTAGAAAGGAAAGTATGGCAGGGTAACGAGCCTTGATCTGTAGAATTCGCATAATTTCGTACATTCTTATATTAAAATTAGCGTATTTAAGGTACAAAAATTCAAGATGTTAGCTGTTAAAGTTTTCATATTTAGTCCCTTGCAGGAGAACACCTATCTGCTGTATAATGAACAGCTTGAGTGCATTATTATAGATCCTGGCTGCTACTCCGAAACTGAAAAGAATGAATTGAGCGCTTTCATTGAAAACAAAGGCTTAAGGCCTAAATTATTGCTGAATACACATTGCCATTTAGATCACGTGTTCGGGAACAAATGGGTTGCCGAAACCTATGGATTAATCTTACATATTCATGAAAAGGAGAAACCTTTACTGGACTTCGCTCCAACATCCGCACTCATGTGGAATCTCCCCTTCGACAATTATAAAGGTAACTGTATTTACTTACGTGAAGGCGACACCGTTAAGTTGGGTTCAGACGAGTTAAAAGTGTTCCACACGCCCGGACATTCTCCCGGAAGCATCATTCTTTATTGCGAGAGCCAGGGATTCTTGCTGGGAGGCGATGTATTATTCAAGATGAGCATTGGCCGCACCGACCTTCCGGGAGGTGATTATCACACCCTGATCAATAGCATTCAAAGCAGGATAATGGTGCTTCCCGATAATGTAAAGATTTATTCGGGTCACGGTGAACCTACTACTGTTGCATTTGAGAAAAAACACAACCCATTCCTAATGGGGCCGCACTAATGTTTTTCTACAAAATTCCGTATGCTAAAGATGAAAGCCTTCTGGCCGATCTTGCCAGTCAGCCGCGGTTCCATTTATTCTCAAAACCCTAAAGATCAAATTTCCGGCCTCTAATTGGCAAACCTTCCCACAATCGGTAATTTCTTAAACTCCTTCTTTTCCACCCTGAAAATAAAAAATATGAAAGCCAAAAAGAAAATAGTGGCGAGACCAAGGCTGTAAATGGAATTGCTCCATAAATGAGTGAGCCCCCTGTGAACAAAATAAATGAGCACTACCAATACTATATAAGCTATTAATTTTTTAGTAGCATAAGGAATCGGGAATTCCTTTTGACCCCATGCATACGATAGCAGCATCATGCTTCCATAGCAGCAAAAGGTTGCCCAGGCGGAAGCCACATAACTAAACCTCGGAATGAAAACATAATTCATCACGATGGTGATGATAGCTCCAAACACCGTTATCCACGCGCCCGCCATCGTTTTATTGGTGATCTTATACCATATTGACAGATTGTAATAAATGCCAAGAAACATATTGGCGAGCAGCAGTATGGGAACAACTTTCAAACCAGTCCACATTTTAGGATTTCGAATAAAATACTTCCAAATATCCAGATAGAGCACCACAAACAGAAACATCGCACAAATGGTAATCACAAAAAATTTCATCACCCTTGCATACACTTTTTGAGGATTTTCGCTCGCTGCCTGCTTAAAGAAAAAAGGTTCGGCGCCCATCCGGAATGCCTGTATAAAAATGGTAATGAGAATGGATAATTTATAACAGGCTCCGTAAGTTCCGATTTCTAATTTCATGTCTCCACCGGGAGGAGGAATGCCCCACCAGCCTAACATGATCCTGTCGAGTGTTTCATTCACCATACCTCCGAGACCCGCAATCAGCATGGGCAGGGAATAAATCATCAATTTTTTCCACACATGGGCATTGAAATGCCAGCGTATGGACCAGAATTCCTTCCACAATAACAAAAAGGTAACAACTGACTGTACCAGATTGGCAAGAATAATATATGCCACACCAAAATCCTTATTGTATAATACAGTAAAAACACTGTTAGGATATGAAGCCGCCAACCGGGGTGAAATGGAAAGCAGGAAATAGAGTAGGGATATATTAATTACCACACCCGAGATCCTTACGAAGGCAAATTTGACAGGCCGGCCCTCCTGCCTTAGTTTGGCAAAGGGCAAGGTTGACAATGTATCAAATGCAACTATGAGCAGGCTCCATACTATGTATTCGGGATGCGAGCCCACATTTACCAGGCGTGCAATGGGCGAGGCTAACAGCAGCAGTCCGATGGTCAGGAAAATGGTACTTATAATAATGGATACACTGGCCGTGTCATACAAGTCCTGCCTGAGCTCAGGATTTTGCACAAATCGGAAATATCCTGTTTCAAGGCCATAGGTAAATACCACACTAAGGAATGGAATGGCAGAATATACGAGCGTCATATCGCCGTAGCTTGAGCCACTGAGCTTATACGTTAGATAGGGAGTAAGAATATAGGTAAGAAACTTCGCGCCAATCCCACTTAGTCCGTACCATACCGTTTGTCCTGCTAATTGTTTGATGCCTGCCAACCCATGATAATTTGATTGTCAAAAATAAGGGCTTCCTGATGATTGATGCAATTTTGATGAGACTCTCACAGCAACGCCTGGCGGGGTACACTTATTTTGTGTAACTTGACACCAGACCAAATTGACTGCCATGAGTAAACTACTGCTGACCCTAATTCTATTATTTTTCGCACTGAATGCGGCCCCGCAGGCGCATGAGGGGTCCACCCGCTATGATGGCAAAGACAGGGCCGATATTGTGATACTGATTCCTTACCCATCCAACGTGGTGGAAGATGCCATCAATGAAAAACTGTCTCGTGAAGGATTCAAAGGATCTACCACAAGAGGATGGACCATATTCAGGAACATGCAAATAAAGTCTATCGGAGACCAGGCATTGGACCTATATATAAAGGTGGACCGCAAGAGCCGCCAGGAAAAAGATGTGAGTGAGGTGCTCGTGATGGTTTCACTGGGCTATAGCAATTTCGTGGAATCCGGCAACAGCATATTGAGAAACGCGGGGGAATATATTGCCGGCGTGGAACCCGCGGCGGCCGCCAAATACCTGGAATTAAATATCAATTCGCAGGAAGAAATACTTAAGAAATCTCAAAAGAAACTGGAAGATCTTGTTTCTGATTCCCTGGATCTGGAGAAGAAAAAAAAGAAACTGGAGGATAACCTGGCGGAGAACAGCCGCAAACAGGGGCAGCAAAGAGACGATATCACAAAACAGCAGGGCATACTGGAGCAATTGAGGGGCCGGAGAAAAAACTGAATAATAAAATCAGGACCAGGTAATAATTATAGGCATTAAGGCGGCGGTGCCGAAAACCTTTTGTTGGAAATGAAACCCGAGTCCGTCAGGGTCCTGAGAAATAACAGCAGGTTGAACCTCTCATCATCACTAATATTTAATTTATTTCGCAGCAGTGAATCTGTTGTTGGTCCATTAACAACGTGAAAGCGGTAGTGATCCACCACCGCGCCAACTGAATAGAATCTCCCGTCGTGGCCATATGGGAATGTGAGGTAAACATTTCTCAGGCTGGGCACCTTAAATTTTAACGAGTCATTGGGATTTCCGGTTATGGCCATTCTCCCATAATCATTTATCCTGCCATTGACCGTTAATCCGGTGTTACGGTAAGAGTCATCGGTGAACAAAGGTTCCTTATGGCATGCTGCGCACTTGCTCCTGAATACTGCATATCCCAGTTGTTCAGAGGGAGAGAACACAGCTTCGCCTCTTTGAACCTTGTCATATTTTGAATTGGCAGATACCAGCATGGCAACAAACTGAGCCAGGGCCTTGAGCATTCTCTGCGAATTGATCCTTCCGTCTCCAAAAGCCCTTGTAAACATTCTCCTGTAGCCAGGGTCCGCCTTAAGTTTTGCAATCACAGTGTCAATATTTTCGGCCATCTCATTTCCGGCCGTTATAGGCGCCAGCGGCTGCACTTCCAGGTTATTGATGCCTCCATCCCAATGCAATTCCTTCATCCAGGCCACATTGAATAAAGCCGGAGCATTCCTTGTGGTGAACTGGTCTTTGAATCCATGACTCAATGCATGATCAAAAGTGGCAAATGCGGCAAATTGCTGGTGGCAGGAAGCGCAGGGGAAATTACCATCTTTGGACAGGCGACCATCATAAAACAATTTCCGTCCCAATTCAAATCCTTCCACCGTAAGTGGATTGTTTTCAAATTTGTATTGTGGCCCGGGAAATCCTTTGGGGATCTTGAATTTCATGGGCGTTGCACTTAATGCATGTCTGGAAAAAAATTCCTTTTCACTTATTTGAAAGGTAAATAATCCGGCCCCAAGGAAGACGCATATTGCTATGATAATTTTCCTCATCATTTGAATTCCATTGAAGAGATTTTGAACATAGCGGAGAAATTGTCTGCATAAACCGCGGCCCATTCACCCGGACTATGAAGAAAGGATTTGCCGGCGATGGAAAGCTTATGAGCAGAATCAAACCACTTGTCAATATCGGCTTCAATTACCAGGGTAACAGCATGAGCCCTGGCAATTTGTAATTGCTGATCAGGACTAAATTTCAAGCCGACTCTCCTGATGGTATTGTACCTTCCTTTGTATCCGCCAACATGATATGAGAACATACCCGTAGGCACATTTGAAAAAGCAGATTCGCCTTCCAGTTTGGCCATCACATAGCCCGTGTTCCAGGTCCAAAACATTCCCTTTGCCGGATCAAGTTCCCCTCCCCTGGCGCCGCTGATATTATCAATACTGTCTATTCCCAACTGGAATGATATTGCATTATACTTACCGGAAAGCACGGAGAATTCAATGACCCAGGAAGATGGAATGGCTGCATCATAAAGCCTGTAAATATGATCCCTTCTCAGTTTGCCAGAATGAATATCAGGCAGCAATTCAACATGCCCTGTATAATACCTGAAGGCGCTTATCTTATAATCCTCCCCAAAACTATTGGTATAGGTTTGTGAAAAAACCAGCGGTTGGCCCTTGACGGTGCTTTGAAATTCAATTCTTACACTCAGGGTATTTGACTCATCCACTGCAATGCCAGGGCAGTGCGCCTGGCAAATTGAGGCTACCAGGACGCATAACAGGAGGATCGTGGTTTTCATGATGCGTGATTAACTGTTGTCTGTGCGGAATTTTTTTCTGCCCTCTTTTTTCTGTGATTTGATTTTCTTCTCTTCCATCCTCTTGAGCCTGGAAGCAACTGTTGGCTTGCTTGCAATCCTCTTTTTCGGCCGAATCAAGGCCTTGTTGATCCATTCATTCATCTTTTTGATGACCTGGCGCTTATTCGCCAATTGTGTTCTCTCTGTCTGCGACTTCACCAGCAACAATCCATCAGCATTTATCTTATTCCCGAGCTTTTCCTTCACCAGGCTTTTTTGTTCCTCTTTCAGCAACGCAGAATTTTCAACATCAAAATATCCTTCCACCATAGTTTCAACCTTGTTCACGTTCTGCCCCCCTTTTCCGCCGCTACGGGCAGTCTTGAATTTTATTTCCTTGCTAACATCAATCATATAATGTAATATGTTCAGTCTTCCCCAGGTGAATTATCGACATTCAATTTATCCACCCGCCGCCTTTGCACCAGCAAATCCACCGGAAATTTAAGGTTCCATCTTCTTCCTTTACCTTGCAGGCGTTTATAAAATTACAATTTCAGTTTAAAGATATCTCCAAAAAATCCCTAAGCATGCGCGTTGTTATTCAAAGGGTAACGGAAGCTTCCGTTGAGGTTAACGGTCGGCTTACCGGATCCATTCAAAAAGGCCTGTTGGTTTTCCTGGGAATAGAGGACGCGGATACTGATGAAGATATCGTTTGGATGAGTGGGAAAATCGTAAACCTGCGGATATTCAATGATGAAAATAACGTCATGAACATCTCCATTAAAGATATTGATGGAAATATACTCCTGGTCAGCCAATTCACACTGCATGCATCCACCAGAAAAGGAAATCGACCTTCATATATCCGGGCCAGCAAGCCGGAAGTAGCAACAAGAGTTTATGAAAAAATGATAGCCCAACTCGAAAAAGACATCGGGAAAAAAATACAAAAAGGCATTTTTGGGGCCGATATGAAAGTGAGATTGTTGAATGATGGGCCGGTGACTATATTCATAGACAGCAGGAACAAAGAATAAATGGCGGCACCAGGCAAATCAGTTTTTCCTGCCTGAGGCCCGTTTTGAATTGTGGAACGGATAGAATATTGCCGGTTTGCATGATTTATGGGCCATTTCCGAAAGAAAATTGGTTTCCAGGCAGGTCGCTTCGCATTTTGGCAAAGCCTTTGCAAGAAGCTAGTGTATTATTGCATCATTAATCAACCCGTATTTACCATTTACTTCTTCCATTATATTCTAATCGCCAAGATATGTTACAAACCGCCGATGATATACGACAACTGAATGACAAAATTCAGACGGCAGCCGCATTTATAGATCGCCTTGAAAATGAGATTGGCAAAATAATAATCGGGCAACACCATATGGTCACCCGCCTGCTCATCGGCCTGCTCAGCAATGGGCACGTACTGCTGGAAGGCGTACCGGGGCTGGCCAAGACACTGTCCATTAAATCTCTTTCACAGGCAATCAATGCGCGTTTCAGCCGCATACAATTTACGCCTGACCTCTTACCGGCCGACGTGATCGGAACCATGATCTATAACCAGCAAAAGCATGAATTCGTTGTTCGCAAGGGGCCCATCTTCGCCAATTTTATACTGGCAGACGAAATCAACAGGGCCCCCGCCAAGGTGCAGAGCGCCTTGCTGGAAGCCATGCAGGAGCGGCAGGTAACCATCGGTGAAAGCACCTTCAAGCTGGATGAGCCCTTTCTGGTACTTGCCACCCAGAACCCTATTGACCAGGAAGGCACTTATACCTTACCGGAAGCACAGGTTGACAGGTTCATGCTGAAAGTGCTGATTGGATATCCCTCACGTGAAGAGGAATTGCTTATTATCAGGCAAAATCTCGAGGGCCTCAGGCTGCCGGAAATAAAACAGGTAGTGTCTATCCAGGAAGTACTACAGGCAAGAGATCTGGTGAGGCAGGTGTACATGGATGAGAAGATTGAAAATTATATCCTGGACATTGTATTCGCCACACGCAACCCGGAAAAATTCAGGCTGGAGAAACTGAAACCCCTGATCGCATACGGAGGGTCACCCAGGGCCTCCATAAATCTCGCCCTCGCGGCCAAAGCACACGCTTTCCTGCACAAGAGAGGTTACGTGATTCCGGATGACGTGAGAAGTATTGCCAAAGACGTGATCAGGCACCGGATCGGGCTCACCTATGAGGCCGAAGCCGAAAATATCAATTCTGAAAATGTGGTGGACGAAGTTCTGAAGGCGGTGAATGTACCTTGAAATCTATAATTCCAACATGCCTACCGTTGCAGAGATATTGAAAAAAGTAAAAGAGCTGGAGATCAAGAGCAAGAAAATCACTAACAACTTGTTCGCCGGCGAATACCATACGGCTTTTAAAGGCAGGGGCATGTCGTTCAAAGAAGTGCGCGAATATTATCCGGGTGATGATGTGAGATTTATTGACTGGAATGTATCAGCCCGAATGGGACACCCCTATAGCAAATTATTCGAAGAAGAAAGGGAATTGACCGTAATGCTGCTGGTAGATGTGAGCGCCAGTTCCCTGTTTGGAACCATACAGCACCGCAAGAAAGACCTGATCACGGAAGTTTGCGCTGTTCTGGCATTTTCAGCCGTCAATAACAATGATAAGGTAGGAGTGATATTTTTCAGCGATAAAATTGAATTATACATCCCCCCTAAAAAAGGCCGGGAGCATGCATTGTATATAGTGAGGCAGTTGCTCACGGCAGAGCCAAAGGGAAAAGGAACCGACCTGAATGCGGCCGTTCGATTTTTTAATAACAGCGTCAAACAAAAAAGTATCGCCTTTATACTGAGTGATTTCATGGTGGAGCACTATGACGATGCCCTGCGCGTGGCGGGCAATAAGCATGATGTAATAGGCATCAAGGTATACGACAAAATGGATATGGACCTTCCCAAGACGGGTCTCCTGCAGGTTCAGGATGCCGAATCGGGCAAAACCCAATGGATTGATACCGACGATGAAATGGTAAGCTATAACTATCACCTGCAATTTGTACAGAATGAAGAGGCTTGCAGGAATTCATTCCTCAGGGCGGGCGCCGATCTCCTGTATTTGAGAACAGACGAAGATTATGTGAAAGTATTGCAGAAGTTTTTCATGAAAAGAATAAAGCCCAAAGCCTGAAACACCCAATGAAAGGTAGAGAGATCATAAAAACAGGAACCTGGAAAATCCTTTCCATATTAATCATCGTATTTGTTTCCCCTGGTTTTTTATTTTCACAAAATAGCACAAGCATTAAATCAAGTCTGGATCGTAACCAGGTATTACTGGGGGAGCAGGTGAACTTATCGGTTGAGATAAAAACGCCCGCTGCAAAGCCGGTTACCAAATGGTACAATTTACCTGACAGTTTTCACCATCTGGAAGTGCTCAGCAGAAGCCAGGTTGATTCTACCGAAGAAGCGGGCATTCGTACCTATCGTCAATCATTTGTACTCACAGGATTCGACTCCGGTCAATGGGTCATCCCCAGGCTCTCTGTTTCCATTTCGAAAAAAACCTATAAATCAGATTCAATATTCCTGGGTGTGTTGCCGGTACAGCTCTCAGACAGTGCTTATCACGATATCCGCGAGATCATAATAGTGCCCGACAAAAAAATACCCTGGTGGTATTGGCTGGCCGGAGCGTTCTCCCTGGTGCTATTGGGTGTATTGGTTTATTTGTGGTTGAAGTCGTTCAGGAAAGCGGCAACTAAGGCAGCCGGCATATCAGCCATTTCTCCCCTGGAAGAAGCCCTGGCGGCGTTGGAACAACTGCATAGTGAGGGCCTGCCCGAACGGGGAGCATACAAAACATATTATTCGAGGCTGTCTGATATTTTCAAAAAATTCCTCTCGAGGCGGTTTCAAATGCGGGCCATGCAAAGCACTACAGGTGAATTGCTGATGCTACTGGCACACAAAATGGGAAAGGAATCATTGAGTAAACTCGCAGAAACTCTCAGGATTGCCGACGCCGTAAAGTTCGCAAAATATCAGCCGGCTCACACGCAGGCTGCGGAAGCATTTGAAACAATCAGGAACACGATCAGAATACTGGATTCTCAAAAAGAGTAAACTTGTTTAGAGACTATTTGGAAAATATTGAATTCGCTTATCCCCAGGTGTTATTTCTCCTGCTGATGGTCCCATTGCTGGCCGGCTGGTATATCAGCCGGTTCAACCGCCAGCAGGGCGCGGTATTAGTGTCTTCATTGAAAAGCTTTCGTAATACTTCCTCATTCAAGAGCAAACTGAGGCACCTGCCCTTCGTATTCAGGCTTTTGGCAATTGTGTTCATCATTATCGCCCTTGCCAGGCCGCAAACCCATTACGATGAAAAAAATGCCGAAGGGGAAGGAGTGGACATAGTGCTTTGCCTCGACGTTAGTGGTAGCATGCTGGCGCAGGATTTTCACCCCAACAGGCTCGAGGCTGCCAAACAGGTGGCGGCAGATTTTGTTGAAAACCGCCCAACTGATCGCATCGGCCTGGTAATATTTGCGGGAGAAAGTTTTACTCAGTGCCCCATCACCACCGATCACGATGTATTGAAATCCCAAATCTATCAGGTGCATGGAGGTTTCATAGTAGATGGAACAGCTATTGGCGCGGGCCTGGCCACCAGTGTTGACAGGCTCAGAAACAGCAAGGCCAAAAGCAGGGTGATCATATTGCTAACCGACGGAGAAAATAACGGCGGCCTGATTGACCCTGAAACCGCCAAAGAAATCGCCAAGGCCGAAGGTGTTAAGGTTTATACGATCGGAATCGGCTCCGACGGCTATGCCAGCACACCCGTTGAAACGGCCGGAGGAGAAGTAGTGATGCAACAGGAAAAAGTGAATATTGATGAAAAACTGTTGAATGAAATCGCTGCCGAAACCGGTGGCAAATATTTTCGCTCCAAGGGGAATGAGAGCTTAACCAGCATCTACAAAGAAATAGATCAACTCGAAAAAACAAAAATAGAGATCACGACCACCCGTCACTATACTGAAAAATTTCATCCGCTGGCCCTATTCGCAATGATATTCATTTTCCTTGAGGTATTATTGCGTCTGACCCTGTTCAAGAAATTCCCCTAGTCCCGCGGCATCAATATATTCCACCCCCGCCTTCTAATGTTAGTTTCGCTAATTTCGCAGATCATGAAGGGACTGGTGTACAAATCTACGGGCAGTTGGTACCTGGTGAAGACACCGGAGGGAAAGCCATTCCAGGCCCGGATCAGGGGAAAAATGAAGATTGATGATATCACATCTACCAATCCCGTAACGGTAGGCGATGTAGTGGAATTTGAACCGGAAGTACCCGGCAGCAATATCGCCACTATAAATTTGATCCACAACAGGCGCAACTATATTAACCGGCAGGCTCCTTCAAACAGGTATCATCACCATATCATCGCCGCCAATATTGACCAATCAGTCTTATTGTGCACTATCCGGGAGCCACGCACCTCGCAGGGCTTTATCGATCGCTTTCTCATCACTTCCGAGGCCTACCATGTACCCGCCATTATTGTATTTAATAAGGCTGACCTGTACCGGAAAAAAGAGATGGAAAAATATGAAGCATGGAAAGAAATGTATGAGACTATCGGTTACAAGGTTTGCCTCATGAGTGTAAAAGAATTGGAAGGAACCGAACCTATTAAAAAACTGCTTCAGAATAAGATTACCCTGATCAGCGGCCATTCCGGAGTGGGTAAGTCCTCATTCATCAACACTATTTTCCCTTCCATACAATTGAAAACGCAGGAAGTGAGCGAATGGAGCGGCAAGGGTTTGCATACCACTACATTTGCCGAAATGTATGACCTTCCCGAGGGAGGTAAAATCATCGATACGCCTGGTATAAGAGAGTTTGGTTTAGTGGATATATCAAGACAGGAATTATCGCATTATTTTCCCGAGATGAGGGTGCTGATTCAAGATTGCCAGTTCAATAATTGTCTGCATTTGAATGAACCCGGTTGTGCCGTGAAGACTGCAGTTGAAGAGGGGAAGATCAATATGGATCGCTACATAAGCTATTGTAACATCCTTGATTCAATTGAAGAGAAAGTGCACTAAAAAAAGAAAAAAGGTTTTTCATAAGAACACACTAGCGCTATTTCACATTTTCCAGAACTTTCACTAATTCCTTTACGGCTTCATTATCCTTGGGCACTGCATCCTTGCACCTGACGGGAAAAATAGATACCCCGTCATAAATATTATAATGCAATGTCAACTTGTGCCCTCTGAAGCTAAAGTCCCAGTAAGAAGTGTCAGAATCATCAATCTTGTTAGTGAAATGAATCTTGAGCTTCTCTATCAGAACGTCCGCTATTCCGTAGAATTTATCGAAGCCGCAGTTTTCATCGATTACTGCCTCGGTGCAGCCGTAATCGTTTCGTAGGGTGAGGGTCATATGCTTGGGTTTTTAGTGTCTATTGCCTGAATGGCTTTGCCTTGGGCACCTTTTCACCGCTCAGTATTCTTTCAGCGCCAACATTCTTTCCGTTACTGGGGCAACCATATTTGGGAGAACACCCATACAAGTAAGCCATGAACACGAACACTGTAATCATTCTGGCCAATTTCCATTTCATATATTGACGATTAATTTAGACGCCGCGTTTAATGACAAATGATAAATTCCCTTCAGTTCGCGAAATCTTCATCAATTGCCCGAAGGGGCCGGGGATTTGAACCACTCACTATACATTACGTAATTTTTGGCGATCCGGTTGATCTCCCCATGAATTAATTCCTGAGAAATATCCTTCACTTTTTTGGCAGGAATTCCGGCATAAATGGAGCCCGGCTCACATTTGGTTCCTTCCAGCACTACGGCCCCTGCCGCGATAATGGAATTAGTGCCAATCTCCGCATGGTCCATCACAATGGCTCCCATTCCAATCAGCACGTTGTCATGAACCGTGCATCCATGCACTATGGCATTATGGCCGATGCTCACATTATTACCAACGATGGCCTTTGTTTTTTGGTATGTACAGTGAATAACGGCCCCATCCTGCACATTAACCCTGTCGCCCATACGGATGGAATTCACGTCTCCCCTAACCACCGCATTGAACCAGATACTGCACTCTTTTCCCATGATTACATCCCCAACAATGGTCGCATTTGGGGCTATAAAGCAATTTTCACCCATTTCTGGCCATATCCCTTTGACCGGCAATATTATTGACATACAATAATTATTTAATAATCTGCAATAACAATACTTCCCATTCGTTCCCCTTTTCTCAAAAAATATATTCTCAAAACTGTCTCAATTTTTTCTCATTTCAGAACCCGCAATTCAATTTTTTTCAGTTTTTTCCTGGATTCTTCAACCACTTTCACAAAAGAATATATTACTCAATGACCCAATCAAATCCGGATTCGAAAAACCAAAGGTGAAATTAAAAAAAGAACCTGACCCGCGCGAGAATAAACTGGCAGTTTGGGATTAATGCATAAAAATTGAGATCCCTGCCGGTCGATTCCACCAAAAAAAGAAAGATTTTTTGCTCCTCTCACGCCAAAAGATTCCCAAAATCAGTAAATATTTTCCTATGCTGCTCGCTAACTTCGTAAAATACTTTTTATGTCATGAATCAACGCCAGCTTTTTCTCCGGCATCTTGCCCAGACTTCGCCCGCACCACTGGCCCTCGAAATTGTAAAGGCTGAAGGATCCCGGATTCGCGACATAGGAGGAAAGGAATATATCGACCTGATATCGGGGATAAGCGTCTGCAATATTGGCCATCGCCATCCAAGGGTCCTTGCGGCCATTAACAAACAATTGGAGCAATACCTTCACCTGATGGTTTATGGAGAATTGATTGAAACCCCACAGGTGGCATATGCCAAATATCTTTGCGATCATTTACCCCCCTCACTGAACTCAGTATATTTTACCAATTCCGGAGCCGAGGCCACAGAAGGCGCCATGAAACTCGCGAAGCGCTGCACAGGCCGCACTCAAATCATCGCTTTCAACAAATCCTATCATGGATCAACACAGGGTGCGCTGAGCATTATTGGGGATGAATACTGGAGAAATGCCTTCAGGCCTTTGTTACCCGATATTTTACATTTAGAATACAACTCCTTGAGCGACCTGTCGAATATCGGCGAAAAGACCGCGTGCGTAATTGCCGAAACGCTACAGGCAGAACGGGGAGTGATTATTCCAACAAAAGAATGGATGCAGGAGCTTCGCCAAAAATGTAATAATACCGGAGCCCTATTAGTCCTGGATGAGATACAGGCAGGTTTTGGAAGAACCGGCACCTTGTGGGGGTTTGAACAATGGGACATGATACCCGATATTGTATTGCTTGGCAAAGCATTGGGAGGAGGAATGCCCCTGGGAGCATTTATCAGCGATATTAAACTAATGCGAACACTCACTGAGAATCCTGTTTTGGGGCATATCACCACTTTCGGAGGGCATCCGGTTTCATGCGCCGCCGGTTTGGCAGGGATGAAAGTTATTATTGAAGAAAATCTGATGAATGGAGTTGAGGGCAAGGAGAAATTATTTCGCGAATTATTGCATCATCCGAAAATAAAAGCTTTCCGGGCCATGGGACTTCTCATGAGCCTCGAATTTGAAAGCTTCGAAGAAAATAAATCCGTGATTGACAAATGTATTGCCGGCGGAGTGCTGACCGATTGGTTTTTATTTGCTCCGCAATGCATGCGAATCGCGCCGCCTCTCAACATTTCCGAAGATGATATCAGAAAGAGCTGCGCGATCATCATTGATTCTATTTCATGATTTTGGCCTTAGTTTCGTCATTCACCCAGTCATATCATTATGCCCTATAACCAATCTTTCCAAATTTGTAATACTTAAATGGTAACTAATTAAATTTGAATTTAATACAAGAATATAAGCAGGACTTTTAATACAATTTGATGAGTCGAAAAACGTTTATATTTCAATAAAATGTTGATTCTTATGAAAAACAGGAATTTTACACTTCTCGCTTTCAGTGTTTTTGCATTTCCCCTGTTCTTTGCGTGCAGTAAAAAAGACAATAAGCCTGCCAAGACAAAGACAGATTTGCTGGTTCAATTGAACTGGAAATATGATAATTCCGGATTTGACACCGACAAGAATGGAACTATTGATCAGGATGATCCGCAGGACGCCTGCATAACCGACAATATCTATACTTTCCATTCTGATGGAACCGGCGTTGCAGATGAAGGTGCAACGAAATGTGATCCCAACGATCCTCAAACGGTGAGTTTTACCTGGGAGCTCAAAACTAACGATACCATTCTTAATGCCGGAGATCTTTCAGATAACACCGATGCCACCATTCTCTCCTTAGATGACAATCACCTGGTGGTATATGAAGACATTGATTTGGGAGGCGGCGTTGTTTTAAGGTATATCAGCATATTCAAACACTAACTCAATTTATTAGTGGTAGCTGGAGGGCCACCGGGGATTCACATATATTCATAGAGATTTTCTCAATATCCGCTGTTGACTCAATGATTATTGACTACCGACTGATGACCATTAACTAACTACTCAATGGCCCCTTTTCATTAGCTGAGATATTTCCCAACAATTGGAACCCTTCGGCCAATTCCGAATGCCTTGGAACTAACCCTGATGATGGGACAAAACTGATTGCGTTTATATTCATTCGTGTTCACCAATTTCAACACTCTTGATACAAGTGCAGCATCAATTCCCATATCAATAATTGATTTCGGGCCCTGCCTACGTTCAATGTATTGATACAATATTTTATCCAGGATTGCATACTCCGGCAGGCTGTCGGTATCTTTTTGATTGGGGCGCAATTCGGCCGATGGTTCTTTTTTGAGAATATTCTGAGGAATGATTTCATTTTCCCCGTTCAGGAACCTTGCCAGGGCATACACCTGCATCTTGTAAACATCACCCAATACACTGAGTCCTCCGGCCATGTCGCCATACAAAGTACCATAACCTGTGGCCAATTCACTTTTGTTGGAAGTATTCAGCAGGATATAACCAAACTTATTGGCGATGGCCATCAGCAGAGTTCCCCTCGTCCGGCTCTGAATATTTTCTTCAGCAGGTCCAAAAGGCAATTCCATAAAACTCGGCTTCAACGCAAAAAGAAATGAGTCATAAATATTCGTGATTGGAATAATATCGTAATGATTGCCCAAATTTTTGCTCAATTGTTCCGCGTCGGTTATGGAATAGGAGCTGGAGAATTCTGAAGGCATCAGGACAGACCTCACATTCGCCGGACCCAGGGCCTCGCATGCAAGCGTTAGCGTAACGGCACTGTCAATGCCGCCACTGCTGCCGAGTATGGCCTTTGAAAATGACATTTTTTGGAAATAATCGCGTATGCCCAATACAAGCGCGTCATGGATTTGCCTGATATTGTTTTCTTCCGTCAGGTATTCAATCACTTTCTCCGGGTCTTTGATTTTGGAAACCCTCATTTCGTGGTCGAATTTTTTCAAACGGGTTTCATGCAACTCAGGCTCCAATGATTGAGACTGTATTTGTTCAAGATCAAATAGCCTGAAATCTTCTTCAAAATATTTCATTTCTTCCAGCAACTTCCCATTGGCCGCATAAACAAGGCTGCCTCCATCGAAAACTATTTCAGTCTGTGATCCAATTGTATTGCAATAAAAAAGCGGGAGTTTGTATTTGAGTACATTAGCCTTAAGGATTTCCTTTCGATCTTCATCATGATCATAATCAAAAGGAGACGCGGAAATATTGATCATTATATCCGGTTGCTGTTGCATCAACTGATCCATGGGGCAAATGCGGTAGAGTGGATTATCCCCGAGATTCCAGAGGTCTTCACAAATCGTCAGTGCTATCCGTTGGCCTTTGAATTCCAGTACATGCCAATCATAAGCCGGCTCAAAATACCTGTATTCGTCAAAAACATCGTAAGTAGGTAATAGGGTCTTGTACGCCTTACCCTTCACTTCTTTATCATACAGAAGCCAGGCGGCATTAAAAAGATCCTTTCCTTCGGGTATGATATTCCTGGCAGGAGCTCCCACAATCACGCCAATACCATCGGCATGAAGCTTGATCTTGTCAATGGATTCATAGCATTTATTAATGAAATCCTTAAATTCCAGGAAGTCCCTGGGAGGGTAGCCGCAGACGCAGAGCTCCGAAAAAACCACCAGGTCGGCGCCGGCTTCCCGGGCACTTTCAACTGCAGAAATGATTTTTTTGGTATTGAGGTCAAAATTGCCAATATGGTAATTTTGTTGAGCCAGGGCGATCTTCATTTTGCAAAGTTACACTAATGAAAACTTTTACATAACCTTGCAGCATAGGCGTACAACAAATGAAATTTACCTTCGTTTCTAAGAACATGAAAAAATGGGGAATCCTATGCATAATCCTCGCATCTTTAGCGGGTTGCGAGAGCCGGAAACGGGTTCCAGACGTTTCGGGAATATCCGTTAGGCTTGAGCTGCAAAGGTTCGAAGAAGACTTCTTTTCAATTGACAGCATTCATCCCTCACGAGCCTTTAGCCAACTGCGCCTGAAATATCCCATATTCCTGGATGATTTTATTCAGAATATCCTTGGCCTGCCACTTTCAGATTCCGGCACCGCAACAGACAGCGCCATAAGCCTTTTCCTTCATGATTATCGCCTGGTTAAGGAAACATCCAAAAATACATTCAATGATCCTTCGAAAATGCTGGCCGAATTGAAGAGGGGAATTCAATTCACCAAATACTATTTCCCGCAATATCACGCGCCTGAAAAACTGATCACATTCATTGGACCGATTGATGCCGTATTTGAAACACCGCTTGGCAAATTGGGAGATGTGATTACAAGGGATGCACTCGCCGTGGGGTTGCAATTGCACCTGGGCCATATGGCAGCGCTCTATCAGAGCCAGACTGCTCAAACCATATTCCCTTCTTATATTTCCAGGCGCTTCACCCCTGAATATATTCCGGTCAATTGCATGAGAAATATCATCGACGATATTTTTCCTGATCAAACAGCAGGAAAAACATTACTCGATCAAATGGTTGACAAAGGCAAACGCCTCTATGTGCTCGGACTCCTGTTGCCAGAAACAGCAGACAGCATGAAAATAGGGTACACCAAAAAGCAATTGGACGGATGCTACTCAAATGAAGGATTGATCTGGAATTTCTTCCTGCAAAATGACCTCATCTACAATAGCGATTACGCGAGGATTCAAAATTATATTTCAGAAGGACCCAATACACAGGAATTCGGAGACGATTCTCCCGGTTTCATTGGCCTATTCATAGGATGGCAAATTGTTAAGACCTACATGGAAAAATTTCCCGAAACCAGACCCCTTGATTTATTCAGGCTCGATGCCAGGCAGATATTGACCGACTCAAAATATAAACCCAGATGAGCCCGGGAAGACTGAATTCAGATGTAAATTTCCTGCAGAGAAACTAAGAGTTTGTTAAAGCTGAATCAACACTTTGATCGGGGAATGGCTTCGTGCCCAATTGTTTCATCAACCTGTAATGCGAAGCCAATGCCGAAGTCATGGTTGGATAATAATTATACGGCAAATTGAATTTGTGACAGGTTTCCTTAACAATCTTACTAATGGCGGGGTAATGAACATGGCTGACGCGCGGAAACAGATGGTGCTCCACCTGAAAATTCAAGCCACCGATCAACCACGAAAGGATCTTATTCTTTCCCGCGAAATCCGCAGTAGTCTTTATTTGGAAAATAGCCCATTCGTTTTCAATTCTCTTAGGCTCCAGGCCGGCTACTTCAAACTCGGCCTGCTCCACCACATGAGCCAACTGGAATACCAGGGCCAGCGTAAATCCAAGCGCCAGGTGCATCACCAGGAATCCAATTGCCCAGGCGCCCCAACCCACTGCAGCCACTGGGATGGCAACATAAAATACGAGGTATAATACTTTGCTGATCCAAAATATAAAATGTTCCCTGAAATCCATTTTCTTGAATGGTGTCACCAGCACCCTTTGAGTAAAATATTTCAAATAGTCTGTGAGAAACACCCATATCAATGATGTGAATCCATACAATATGAAAATGTAATATTGCTGGTAACGGTGCACGGGCATCCATTTCTGCGTAGAGCATTCCCTCAGCACGGGCGTCTTTACAATATCGTCATCAATGCCATCAATATTAGTGTAAGTGTGATGGATGATATTATGCTTTAATTTCCATATAAAAGCATTGCTTCCCAGTACATTCATTGTTAAACTGAATGTGTCATTGATCCATTTCTTCCTGGAGTAGCTACCGTGGCAGGCATCGTGCATCACGTTGAAGCCAATGAATGCCAGAGTAAATCCCAGCACAATGCTCAAGCCAATTCCCCACCAGATATTTACATGCAAAGTGAGCAGCGATACATAGAGCGCAATCGCCAGAGGAAACAAGACAATTGTTTTCAGATATAGTTTCCAGTTACCTGTTTTGCTTATATCCTGCCTCACGAAATACTCATCCACAGCGGATTTCAGCGTATTATAAAAAATATTCTGCCGGTTATTGAAAGTCAGTTTAGACATGAAGCTTAAAGATTAATTATTCAATTCAGCAATTCTCCCCATGCGGTATTCCGGCCTTTGATCCCTGTTGCATAAATTGAATTTAACCTCAGGGATATTTCGGAGATTATTCTTAGCACTTCTGCACAAGATAACACATTAAGATCATTCAAGCCTATTGCAGGAGAATTAATCGAAGCATTAAGATCGCAAATGATTAGGACAATCAGTTCTCAAACTATTCAATTGCCTGGATTCGATATTGCAACCCTTAAAAAAATAATGCGAAAAATACTCCGGTTTTTATGAAGATAAATAATTGTTATCATTATCTAAATGGCAGCCGCAACGGCGTAATCAACCCCGGCCACTATGGCTTTGCGCCCAGCTCCTTCATGAATCTGTAATGAGATACTACCGCAGCTCTCATGCTTGGGAAGTAGTTGTAGTTGATTCCGAATTGTCTGCAAGTGTCCTCCACAATCTTGCTGATCGCGGGATAATGAACGTGGCTGATGCGGGGAAATAAATGGTGTTCTATTTGGAAGTTTAGTCCGCCAACAAACCAGGAAAGGAGTTTATTACCTGCAGCGAAGTCGGCCGTAGTCTTTACCTGGTGAATGGCCCATTCGTTCTCTATTTTCTTGGGTTCAATACCTGCTGCTTCAAATTCGGCATGTTCCACAACATGGGCCAGTTGAAATACCACGGCGAGTGTCAATCCTAAAACAAAATGCATCACCAGGAAGCCAAGCAGCCAGGGCTGCCACCCTACTACAAGAATCGGGATTACAATTGTGAACAAAATATAAATTGACTTGGTGGTCCAGAATATTACATGCTCCTTAAGATCCATGGGTTTCAATGCAGTTGTATAAACCCTTTTGGTGAAATATTTAATATAGTCGGTGATGAACAGCAGGAACAGGGAAGTAAATCCATAAAGGAAAAACATGTAGAACTGCTGATACCTGTGAATGGGCTTCCAGGGCTGGGTGGAACATTCCCTCATGAAGGGCATATTATTTATATCATCGTCAACTCCATCCACATTCGTGTAAGTGTGGTGAATGATATTGTGCTTCAGTTTCCATAAAAAAGCATTCCCTCCCAGGGCATTCATCGTGAGGCCCCACATCTCATTAACCCAGGAACGCGTAGAATAGCTGCCATGACAGGCGTCGTGCATCACATTAAATCCAATGCTGGCAAGCACAAAACCAAACAATCCGCTCAGCACTACTCCAAAAAAAATATTCAGCGGCAGAAACAGGAGGCCAAGATATAAGAGCACGGCTGCAGGAATCAAAACCGCGGTTTTGATGTATAATTTCCAATTACCCGTTTTCTTGATATTATTTTCAGCAAAATACTGGTCAACGTTACTCTTCAACGAATTGAAGAAAACCTTACTCTTATTGTTAAAACTTACTTTGTACATTTTTTTAGGAATTTTAAGCCCGGCTCCTTCAATAATAACATACCCGGTGATAATTTTGTTACGATTCCCATCCTGTTTATGCTCTTTAGAAATCCTTGTGTTTCCGCACATTCCTGCATGTAGCAGATGGAGGCGCAAAGGTACGAATTAAACGGCTGCGGCACTATTAATATTTTAACATTTGGATAATTTAACCTTACCTCAACAGATGCATGTCAAGCGGTTATCAAACGTTTGCAAACCTCGTAAAGAGCCGAAAGGGATACTACAGAAAAGAAGGGAAATGGAAGGGCGCCCGAAAAAGAGGAATTCAATAAAGATGAGGAAAAAATCATAAGAGAGCGCCCCGAATACTAATTCATCTTAAAGGGCACGATCATCTCAAAAATGGGAATCTTTACTTCAAACTGCTTATTCCCCGAGATATTTTCCATGGAATAAGTGCCATACATTTTTCCCATTTCAGTGCGCAGGTTACAGCCGCTCACATACTGATATTGTTCGCCTGGGTTGATTTGCGGTTGAACGCCCACCACACCCTCACCTTCCACTTCGCGATGCGTTCCATTACTGTCAAAAATATACCAGTGCCTCCTGAGTAGTTTCACCGGAAAGCTATTGTCATTTTGTATTGTTATGCGATATGCAAACATGAATTCACTGCTTACCGGGTTGCTATAGTCCGGCTGGTAGAATGTTTCTACGGTCACATTTACACCTTCTGTTACTTTTGACGACATTACTTGCCAGTTTACTTTAAAAATAACAAAAAACCTCTACAGGAAATAGGATTTGTCAATAAATTAAATCAAACAATTCAATTCAAGTATAACTTTGCGGCCAAATTACAACAGTTCCACTGCTATAAATGTTTGTTTAACATTATTAAACCCATTCATATATGAAAATCGCTGTTGCCAGGGGGGATGGCATTGGCCCTGAGATCATGGAGGCCGTATTGAAGATTTTCCAGGCCAACAAACTGGCCCTCGAATACGAATTTGTTGAAATGGGGAAATGGGTATTTGACAAGGGATTTTCTGATGGCATGACCCCTGAATCAAAGATTACAATTGAAACGCTTGGGATCCTGTTCAAGGGCCCTATGGAAACACCCAAGGGCAAAGGAGTCAAGAGTGTGAATGTCACGGCCCGCAAAACCTGGAATACCTATGCAAATAAGAGGGTATTTCAAACCCTGCACGGAGTAGATACTGTATTCTCCAGGGCTGGCATTCCCATTGATTTAACCGTTATCAGGGAAAACATTGAAGACACATATGGTGGAATTGAGCATATGCTCACGCATGATGTTTCATTAAGCCGTCGCTTCATAACCAGACCAGGAAGCCTGCAACTGATTAAATATGCCTTCGAAATGGCAAAAAAGAAGGGTACCTGGCGCATCACCTGCGGGCATAAGGCCAATATTATGAAGATCACTGACGGTTTGTTCCTGGATTGCTTTTACGAAGTGGCAAAGGAATACCCCGAGCTGCATGCAGATGATGTGATAGTAGATGACCTCTGCATGAAACTCGTAACTAAACCCAACGAGTTTGACGTGATCGTGCTGACCAACCTCCAGGGAGACATCGTTTCTGACCTCTGCGCGGGATTGGTAGGTGGCCTGGGATTCGCACCCAGCGCCAATATCGGCGATCATATCTGCATTTTTGAAGCGGTGCATGGAACGGCTCCCGACATCGCGGGTAAGAATATCGCCAACCCCACTGCTTTGCTTTTGAGTGGTGTCGCCATGCTGAGACATCTTGGATTCATGGAAAACGCGGCAATCATTGAAAACGCTCTCTTGTACACTTTAGAGAGCGGTGTGCATACCGGAGATTTCGGCGATAAATCCATCCCGGCTTCCAATACTACAGAATTTGCGGAAGCGATCATTTCAAATTTCGGCAAGACTCCTTCCCGGGGGGCCAAACCCATTTTGCCCAATATGCCGGCCACCCCCACATTGTTTAAGCTGGCCAAAAACCCGATGATGATCTCAAAGGAAACGGAGGAAGAGAAAATAGTGGGAGTTGATATGTTCATTGAGAGTGAAGAGCAGCCGGAATCCATCGCCAAAAAATGTCAGCGCCATGCCGGGGTAAAATTCAAACTCGTAAGTATCAGCAACCGTGGTACCCAGGTATGGCCTACCGGATCTGTTTATACGAATCTCGTGAATCAGTATAATGTGCGATTTGAGAGCCTGGACGAAGATCCGCTGAATCAGCAGGATATCATCGGACTCTATGTGAGCCTCAGCGGGAATTTTAAAATCTGTTCCTCTGAATTGCTCAATATGTGGGGTGGCAAAAGAGCTTATAGCCTGGCACAGGGACAATAGTTCAGGAATATTCCAGGATTGAATGCGAAGCAATAAGAGCACATAATATCCTTGAGCCCGTTGTGAAGGCTCCAAAAAAAGATATCACTCACAGAGAAGGGCAACTAGACTTTTTTCGAATTGGAATAGCCGTTTTTTATCAGCCACTGCAATACCTTATCTCTTTGGTCACCCTGCACAAGGATCACACCGTCCTTTGCAGAACCACCGCTCCCGCAAAAGTTTTTCAATTTTTTTCCTAAGTCCTGCAGGTCATTCTCTCTGCCTTCAAATCCTTCAATCAGCGTGACGGCCTTGCCGGCCCTGTGCCTCCTGTCCAGCCTAATATAAAACCTTTGTTTTTGAGGGATGGGGGTCTCTCCCTTCTCACCCGCCTCTCCCGTTGAAAAATTGGGATCAGTGGAATAAATGATACCGTCTTTATTGGCCTTTTTCTTAGACATATTGAGTCCGATGAAAATTTGCTTTCGTAATTGTTGTATGAGTGACTTCGAGAGTAATTTATTAAATCGGGCTCGCCTTCAGGCTCAAATCCAGGCTCACGGCGTGATGAATGATTGCCCCAACGCTCACAAAATCGACTCCCGTCCTGGCGTAGTCAATAACATTGAACAGGTTGATTCCTCCACTGGCTTCCGTTTCACAGCGATTTTGAACAATCTGCATAGCTTCAACAATGCGTGAAGGTTCAAAATTATCGAACATGATTCGATCCACTTTTCCGGTAGCCACGGCCCTTTTCACCTCTTCGAGATTCCTGGTTTCCACTTCTATTTTCAGTCCGGGTTTTTTCGTTTGCACATAACTGTAAGCATTCTCAATGGCATTTTCAAGCCCTCCGGAATAATCGATATGGTTGTCTTTGAGCATGATCATATCGTACAGGCCCATCCTGTGATTATATCCGCCACCGATGCGTACGGCCTCCTTTTCGAGGATGCGAAAATTGGGTGTAGTCTTCCTGGTATCGAGCACCCTGGTATGGAAGGGTTTCAGCAGGTCTACATACTGCCGCGTGAGCGAGGCTATGCCGCTCATGCGCTGCATGCAATTCAGCACCAGCCGTTCGCATTTTAAAATAGTATGGACGCCGCCCTCGAATTCATAGGCCCCATTCTCGGCAAACATGATCTCTCCGTCTTTTTTGAGAGGGAAAAACCCTGCTCCGGGTTCAAGGAATCTGAAAATCTCCTCCGCAACCCTCATGCCGGCCAGCACGCCGGCTTCCTTAATCTTCAACAGGCCTCTGCCCTTCATACCGGGAGGAATGCAACTCAGGCTAGAATGGTCTCCATCACCTATATCTTCACGCAAGGCATTTTCAATGAATTGCTTCATTTGTTCTTCAAAATTCAGCATGATGGCAAAACTAAATGAAATATTGGTTCCCGTTAGTTCTATACTCCGGCGCCTGCACGCATAACAAAGCCCCGCATGATGCGGGGCCCGTTCCTATGAAGATGAATCTTTCCTGGTCAGTTTTTTTCTTCGAATCTTATTTCCTGCAATACCTGTTTCTCGCCCCGGGTCTTCATGAAGATCGTGGTGCGAAAATCGCCATTCCGCGTTTGCAGATTACCGATGCAGAATTCGGAACCGCTATTGGATCCTTTGTGAACTATACTGAAACTCTTTACACCGAAGGAATTGAAAAAATCCTTGAGCACAACTTCGGCCTGGCTGCGGCTATAAGAATTGCTTTTTTCGTGCAGGGTGATTTCAACCATATTATCGAAGTACTGCGAAAGCTGGTTTGCGTCTCCCGATTTAATGGCCGTTACCACGTCGTCGATTGAATAGCTGAATGAAGCAATGGTAAAAGCGAAAGCGGCAATAAGCATCCTGGGTAAAAATGTTTTCATATCATAAGTTGCTCTCCTGGGAATTATATAACCCAAAAATGTGCCAGAATGCGTTAATTCCCCGAAATGACTCTGTTACAACAAAATATACTTCCTCAACGGAACCGGGCTAAATCCCTCAAATACAGTAGCTTTACACTATGGAAAGGAAAAAAGTTATCCTCATTATCATGGATGGCTGGGGTTTGGGAAAGATCAAATCCAGCGATGCCATTCAAAATGCGAAAACGCCATTTGTAAGTTCACTATATAGCGGATTCCCAAATACCACTCTGGTAACCTGTGGTGAAGCCGTAGGACTTCCTGAAGGGCAGATGGGAAACAGTGAAGTAGGCCATTTGAACCTGGGAGCTGGCCGCATAGTGTACCAGGAATTGCAGCGTATAAATGTAGCCATCCGGGATGGTGAATTCCGCCAGAATAAAGTGCTTTTGGAATCTATCAGGTATGCCCGCGAGAACAAGAAACCGCTGCACCTATTGGGTCTCGTGAGTGATGGTGGAGTCCATTCTCATATCAATCACCTGATGGCCATTACTTCATTGTGCCGCGCCGAAGGATTGGACCGTGTATATATTCATGCGTTTACCGATGGCCGTGACACCGATCCGAAGAGCGGGCTTGGTTTCCTGAAATCGCTCCAGCAACATCTTAAATCAACTGTAGGCAGCATAGCCAGCATAACAGGGCGGTATTACGCAATGGATCGCGATAAGCGCTGGGAACGGGTAAAACTCGCATACGACGCGATGGTAAAAGGAGTGGGTAAGGGAACCGAAGATGTGCTGAAAGTGGTTGAAGATTCTTACCGGGAAGGGGTAACCGATGAATTCCTGAAGCCCATCATCCATACCGTTCACGGAAAGCCGGAAGCGGTAATTTCCGATGGCGACGTGGCGATTTGCTTTAATTTCCGGACCGACCGGTGCAGAGAGATCACCCAGGTACTCACGCAGGAGGATCACCCTGATTTCGATATGCACAAACTCGCGTTGCACTACACTACCATGACGGAATATGACAAGACCTTCAGGAATGTACATATTATGTTCGGGAATGATAACCTTGTAAATACCCTGGGAGAAGTGCTGGCTCAGCACGGACTAAAACAAATAAGGATAGCCGAAACCGAGAAATATCCTCATGTAACCTTCTTTTTTAACGGTGGCCGCGAAGAAGAATTTGACGGCGAAAAGCGCATCATGGCGGCTTCCCCTAAAGTAGCCACCTATGACCTCCAACCAGAAATGACCGCCGGTGAAATCACGGCTAAAATC
>CALFNL010000343.1 GCA_937902875.1 uncultured Bacteroidota bacterium
GGCAGACATTCAATGAGAAGCCTCTGGCACCGGCTCATAGAGCAATACATGACGATGCCGCCCTACCTCTATAAGGCCCGTGCGGCCTAAATGGGTAATCCTGATGATTGATCCGAAAGTAAAGATTGATCGGAAAATAAAAGTTGCAGCTCGCCCCACAAATTAGGTACTACCAATAAATTCATTCCCTAGTACCTCATCCCCCTGAACCGCTCTTATTTTTGCACAGGCACCGCAGGCTTGCAATATTGAAGTATTTTCTTGTGCAAATCTTCCGGCCTGAATGGCTTTGGTACAAAATCGGTAAATCCTTTTTGAAGAAGATCATCTTTCATGTTCTCATAGGTGGCGGCGGTAAATGCGAGGATTGGGATCTCGGAATTGGTGGTCCTGATATGTGCCACGGCCTGCGCCCCATCCATTTCAGGCATCTCCAGGTCAATCAGCAGCAGGTCAAATTTTCTTTTGGCGAAGAGTTCGATGGCCTGCAACCCATTTTCGGCTTCCGTCACTTCTGCGTTCCATTTCTGCAAGAAACGTTTGGCCACCATCATGTTGATGGGGTTGTCTTCAGCAAGGAGGATACTTATTCCGTCAAGCTCCGAGAGCCCTTTGAGTTTGTGCTCGTCCACATAGGATTTTTGTGCTTTGTTGACCTTGAAATTAAGCGTGAAATGGAAGGTACTTCCTTTTCCCACTTCGCTGCGAACCAGCAGGTCTCCTCCCATTTTCTCAACGATCTTCTTACTGATGGCGAGTCCCAACCCTGTTCCTCCAAACTTTCTTGTGGTTTCAATATCGGCCTGGGTGAAGCTTTCAAATACCTGTCTCACCTTATTCGCCGCTATGCCAATACCTGTGTCGGATATGGCAAAATATATGTCGGAGCTATGGCTTTTGCGATGCAGGGTCTTCACGGTTATGGTGATGGTTCCCTGGTCGGTGAATTTAACGGCGTTGGAAAGCAGATTATTGAGCACCTGGTTCAATCGCATTTCATCGCCAGCTATTTCAATATCTACGTGTTCATCAATATCCACTTTGAATTCCAGGTTCCTATTGGTGATGGGCGCCGTGAATGAGCTCACTACTTTTTGCAGAAAGGTTTTGAGATTGAAAGGCGTATTTTCCAGTTCCATTTTTCCCGCTTCAATCTTGCTGAAGTCGAGGATATCCGTAACCAATTGCATCATGTGCTCAGAAGAGTATTTCAGTACGTCGAAACTCTGCCTTTGAGATGGAAGGTATTCTTCCTGCAAGATGAGGTTGGTGGTACCGATGATGGCATTCAGGGGGGTCCTCAGTTCATGACTCATATTGGAGAGAAATCTTGACTTTACCTTAGTGGCTCTTTCTGCCCTCTCCTTGGCTTTGAGGATTTCGAATTCGGCGATCTTGATTTCGGTTATGTCAAGGATGCTGATCTTACAATAAATAATATTGCTATGGGTAAACGGCACCACGTTTACATAGCCAAAAAATGGAGTATCATCCTTGCGTGAGAAATCCATATTGCCATACCAGGGTGAATTTTTCTGGAAGGATTGCTTACCCTGCAGAAGGATGTATTCCTCCATTTTTTCACCCAGCAGGAATTTGGCGGGAGAGCCAAAGATTTCATTTTTATTACTGAAACCGAAAACCTCCACGGCGCTCTTGTTGCAATCTGTAATCAGGAGCGTGGTGGTATCCACAATAAAAACGGCGTCGAGTGATGTATCGTAAATCGTATCTGTAAACTTTTTTTCATCCAGTATTTTTTCTTCATTCTTTTCAAGGGCTTTCAAAATGTAGTAGGTAAACAAAGCCGTAATTATCAGGGAAAGACTGAGGTTTGAACTGGAGAGACTGCTGTATTGGTCGTTGTTGATGTTTTGAACCGTACTCACATAAGGCGCCAAAATAAAAATCATAGCTGTTGTAATGAATGTGATCACACCGGTCATGATTAATTCCTGATAATTCTTCTTGAGGTCGATCACGAAAATGAGTGCCAGGAGAAATGGGAAGTAGTAGAGTTGTTCTCCTGCCCGAAGTCCTTCCACATAGCTGATGGCGAAGAGATAAAAATTCACCGTTACAATGCCCAGGACCTTGGCGAAGCCCAGCTTCCCGTCTTTATTCAGGAAATAGCTGACCGTGAGAAGCAGGATACAAATGATATTGAGGGATGCGCTAACATAGAGGCCGTTAAAATAGTTCAGCAGGAGGCAAACCAGGTTCACTCCAATTCCGAATATAATAAACAGGATCAGTCTTTGAACACTTTTACGGGTCTCGCGTCCTAATGACGGGTCGGCGCCATTGTCCAAAATACTGTAACCGAGAGATACTAATTTGTCTAAAACATTCGTTTTCATAAGTTGAGACGCAGTTTTATCTCAAATCATGCCAATAGGGCATTAAGTATAAAACGTTGCGTATTAAGCACAAATTGTGAAATGAGTAAGGGAGACCAACAAATATTATTTTCTTTTTCACCGGAACTGGATACAGCTTTCCTGAGAGAGCTTTATGGAGATGACTTCCGGCAGGCGGAACTGGTGTTCGAATCTTCGCTGCAGCAGCTCAGGAGTGAATTTTCCATTGCCCGTGCCCGTTTCCATGACGGCGATATAACCGGGCTGAAAAAAGTCATCCACAAGGTAAAACCGATATTCGGGTATGTGGGAATGAGCGAGGTTCAGGAAGAATACAAGGATTTTGAAGAATCCTGCGCCAATGCCCGCTCTGCCACAGATATTGAGTCTGGATTTGGACTGATTATTGGAATCACAGAACAAGCCATACAAAAAATGGAGACGGAGTTGAAGAGACTCAAACAATACAACACCCAATTTCTATGAAGTATCATAGCATTATCGTTGAAGATTTGCCGGTGGCGGCAGAATTTCTTAAAAAGTTTTGCGAAAAGAGCGGTATGGTTGAAGTGGATCAGCATTTTCTGAATGCCGAAGACGCTTTGCGCTTTCTCAATGATAATGTGGTGGAATTAATTTTTTTGGATGTTGAAATGCCTGGCGCCTCGGGCTTCGACCTTCTTGACCAACTGGTGTATAATCCCCAGGTAATTCTCACTACTTCCAAGACCGAATATGCCTACGATGCCTTTCAATACAATGTTACCGACTATCTTAAGAAGCCATTTACATACCAGCGTTTTTTGGAAGCCATTCAAAAAGTCAGCAAGAAAAGCGAACAGCTCAACGGGAATTCCGACCAGAATCACATGTTCATCAAATCTGATGGGAAACTGATAAGGTTGAGCAATGAAGACATTCTCTATATTGAAAGCATGGGCGATTACGTGAAATTCGTGACCCCTGCCAAGAAATATATCACTCATAATACCATTAAAAATCTGGAGACCAAGGTAAATCCCCAGGTTTTCATGAAAGTTCACCGATCCTATATAGTTAATTACACCAAGATTGATGATATCCAGGAAAATGTCCTCTTCATAAAGGGGAATATGATCCCGATCAGCAAGGCCCACAAATCGGGAGTCATGCAAAAGATCAATATCCTGTAGAAGCATTCATGACCTTGCTACTCTTGCAGGCTAACCAATCCCGCATACTCCTTCTTCATCTTCATTATTCCAACTCAGTTCGCTGATTCAGTGGGAATGCCGCCGGAGGGGCCTGAACGGAGGAGCAGAAATCATTTCCATCACCCTTTCATCGGCTATAGTTCTCAAAAAGATTCCCATTTCTCTGAAAAAGGCATTTTATCGTTTGACCTGATCGAAGAAAAATTGCCATAAATCGACAATATATGAAGGCCAGGCGAATAAATTTCCAGGATGCAAAAAGCTTGAGCATCTTTGTACTGTCATCATTGATATGGTTTCAATCCTGTCCAAATCCTGAGAAGAATCGCCCTCCATCCTGTTAAAAACCTAACCCTGAAAGAATATCCGATCCTTTGAAAAGAGCCGAAATATTCGTAGAAGAGCCTTGGAATCCAAGTCAGTACCCTAATCTTGATTGAAAACCGTCCCGAAAAGCAGCAATTTTCAGACCTCTGACCAGATTTCAAATTATTCTTAAGCCCCGACCTCGAGTTGGGGCTTATGCTTTTTATTTTCTTCTGCTCTCCGGTTATCATAAGTCAACTGGCCTTTTAAACCCGTAGATTGGGTGATGATTGAAGATTACCGGAATCTGCTTCATCTTCCAGGCATCATATTGCTGAATTTGGTTTTCTGCAAACAAATAGATATCTGTAAGCGGTCTGCAAATGAGATTTGGCAGTTAAACTAAAAATCGGAAATCGAAGAATAGAGTGGGAAAATCGAAGAAAATGATAGGTCTGGCGAATTAATTTCCAATGCCCTCAAACTTTAACCACTTTTGTACTGTCAACGATGACGAATAGTTTCAACCCTGAATCCTTGAATTAGAATCCAAACCGATGAAAACTAAAGCCCGTTATTAATTCGTAACCCTATACCATGAAAACCGACCATTCAGAATCCTGAAACCTTAACCGTAGCTAATCCAGATCCTGAGAAAGATGAACTAACCGAAAGCACCTTGATCCAAACCTGTAGAAAGCAAATTAAAGCCCCCTTTGAAAACAACCCACACCGAAAGAAAGGAACTACCTCAAAAAAATTTGTAGCATCCGTACAATGAAACAAGTTTTCCTTTGATGAAAGAAAGGCATTCAAAGACCCTGCGGAAGCGGGGTTTTTGCTTTTTTTGCGTTGGCCCGAAGTAGAACTCATTTATTGGTCGCCTTGCAGTCCTGGTCTCCGCGCCTCTGTTCGCCGGATTGACATTTCATGTCTCCATTCATCCACTTTTTTAGGATCGCCGCTCAACAATACTTCGGGTACCTTCCAGCCCCTGAATTCGGCGGGACGTGTATATACGGGTGGCGCGAGTAGCCCATCCTGAAACGAATCGAATAAGGCCGAGGTCTCATCATTCAGCACTCCCGGAATCAGTCGCCCGATGGCATCCACTAGGATTGCCGCAGGTAGTTCCCCACCACTCAATACATAATCACCAATAGAAATCTCCCTTGTTACATAATGTTCCCTTACCCGTTCGTCAATGCCCTTGTAGTGCCCGCAAATGAGGAGCAGGTTTTTTTTCAGTGACAATTGATTTGCGGCCTGCTGATTAAATAATTCGCCATCTGGCGTGAGATAAATTATTTCATCGTAGGGAGTCTGGGCCGACAAAGATTCAATGGCATTCACAAGCGGTTCGGGCATCATTACCATGCCTGCTCCACCGCCAAACTGGTAGTCATCAACCTGGCCATATTTGTTTACTGCCCATTTACGAAGCTGGTGCACATTCAGTTCCAAAAGCCCTTTTTCCCTGGCCCTCTTCATGATGGAATGAGCAAAGGGACTTTCCAGTAATTCAGGCAATACGGTAATTATGTCGATCTTCATGAAAGCAAAGATAGGATCAGAAAGGGGAGAAGTATAGACTCCTGCTCCTCACTCAATTAGAATCCCCCGCCTCGGGCGCTCCTTATTCATCCTTAAATCCCTCTATATCGCGCCTTTCCTTTTTTGTGGGCCTTCCCACCTTGCTCAGTCTCTTGCCTGTATGGAAACTTGCAGCCTGATACTCCAGTCTCTCCAGTTCATCTTTGGGGGTGATGTCAACATAGTATTTGACCGCTTCGGCATATTGAACCCTCGTGTGGAGAAGGGCTGTCACTTTGATGCGCCATCTTTTGGATTCTGTTTTTATTTCATATTCATCTCCAATAGATACATGTCGCGCAGCTTTGGCAGGATCACCATTGTATTTTACCTTTCCCCGGCCGCATGCATCAGCTGCCAGGGTACGGGTCTTGAATAATCTGATGGCCCATAAATATTTGTCCAGACGAAGTTTTTCATTTGCCATACCCGAAGCGCTTGTTTTCACCCGCGAAATTAATGATTCCTAAAATGGGAGGAGGCTGAGTTGCCGGATTCTATATGACGCCATTCTATAATATTACCATGTTTGATTCGGGGTGTTTTAGGTTGATGAAGAATTATTTTCCATTGGGGATCGTTCTGCCCGGCATCTTCATTAATTTTATTCTTACAAAATTTCATACGATGATAACAAAAGTCCGGAATATTCTCTTTCTGCTGATTGTGCTTTTCCAACTGATGCCGGTATCGGCCCAATTCAGACCTTATGAAATCAATTGGACGAGAGACGGCAATGGCTATTACAAAACCGACAAGAAAGGAATCCAGGAAATGAACCTGGTAACCGGGCTTGAAAAAGAACTGGTAACAGAAGCAAGCCTAAAACCTGCAGGAAGTTCAAAAGCCTTAACAGTGGCTGATTTTGAGCTGACCGGCGACAATTCAAAATTGCTAATATTTACAAATACGGCAAGGGTATGGCGATACCGGACACGCGGCGATTATTGGGTATTGGACCTTACTAATAACCAATTGCGGCAGGTGGGAAAAGACCAGCCATCGCAATCGCTCATGTACGCTAAATTTTCACCCGATGGCAAAAAGATCGCTTATGTAAGCGGGCATAATATTTATGTAGATGATATCGCATCCGGTAAAACCACCCAACTCACTTTTGATGGAACCAGGAAATTGATCAACGGCACTTTCGACTGGGTGTATGAGGAAGAATTTGATTGCAGGGATGGATTCAGATGGAGCCCCGACAGCAGGAAGATCGCCTATTGGCAGGTGGATGCGAGGAAAATCAGGGATTACCTCATGCTGAATACTACGGATTCAATTTATTCTTTTGTGGTTCCCGTTGAATATCCAAAAGTAGGGGAATCACCCTCACCGGTGCGTTTGGGCGTGGTGGATGCAGAAGGCGGCCAAACAACCTGGATGGATATACCCGGCGATCCTGAGCAACATTATTTGCCCAGGATGGAATGGGCTGCCAATAACAACGAATTGATCACCCAGCAGCTCAACAGGCACCAGAATGAAAGTAAATTATGGCTCTGCCCGGCTAGTGGGTCTCCTGCAAGACTGATCTATGAGGAAAAAGACAAGGCCTGGATAGACACTAAACAGAGATGGAGTGAAGATCCGAAAGGCTGGGAATGGATGAACAGTGGAAAGGAATTTCTGTGGGTAAGCGAAAAAGACGGATGGCGTCATATCTATAAAGTATCGCGCGATGGGAAGAAAGAAACCCTGCTCACGAAGGGCTTTTATGACATAGCTACCCTGAGTGGGATTGATGAGAAGAACAATTATGTGTATTTCATCGCTTCCCCTTCATCCGCCATTCAGCGATACCTGTACCGCACCAGGATGGACGGAAAAGGGAAGCTGGAACTTGTTTCACCAGCCGACCTTAAGGGAATACATTCTTATGAAATCTCCCCCGGATGCAGGTTTGCCATTCACCATTTCAGCAGTCACACGGTGCCCAATGTAAAAGAATGGATAAAGTTACCCGAACATAAGCCATTGAATGAAGCCGAAAGCATCGCGAAAAATATCAAAACCGTAGAAAAAAAGAATTTGGAATTCTTCACCATTACCACAGAAGACAGTGTGACCATGGATGCGTGGATGGTAAGGCCCACTGATTTTGACAGCACCAAAAAATATCCTGTGGTGCTTTATGTATATGGTGAACCCGCCGCTGCCACTGTGCAGGATAATTTTGGCGCGGGCGGCAATTTTCTTTTCATGGGCGATATGGCCAGGGCAGGATATTTTTATGTTTCCTTCAATAACAGGGGTACACCCACTCTCAAAGGCTCCGCCTGGCGCAAATCCATTTACAGGAATATAGGCCGCATCAATATTCGCGACCAGGCCATGGCCATGAAGAAATTATTGGAAACGCATTCATATCTTGATACCAGCAGGGTTGCATCCTGGGGCTGGAGCGGCGGCGCTTCCAGTACCCTGAATCTTATGTTCCAGTATCCCGAAATATTTAAAACAGGCATTGCCATAGCTTCCGTAGCCAGTCAACTCACCTACGATAATATTTACCAGGAGCGATACATGGGATTGCCTCAGGAAAACAAAGAAGATTTCATAAATGGATCTCCAATCACTTATGCTAAAAATCTGAAGGGGAACCTGCTCTATATACATGGAACCGGCGACGACAATGTTCATTATCAGAACGCTGAATTGCTATTGAATGAACTCATCCGTTACAATAAGCAATTTCAGTTCATGTCATATCCAAATCGTACCCATGGCATTTTTGAAGGAGAAGGAACGACGCTTCATTTAAGAACATTATACACTCAATACCTGTTGGCGCATTGCCCTCCGGGACCAAGGTAGGAACAGGTGAATGAGCCTCAACTGGTGATCTACTATCTACATCTGATGGCGGATGTTGCCTTGAAATTGTTATTGAAAATTAGTAGCGGAAGCCACGCTCAACCGGGTATGGCTTCTTCGGTATATTGAGAATTTTATAATGAAGACGATGCAGGTTTGTAGTACCTCATAATTCTCTTCGAAAATGGTCTTGTAGCAGGGACAGAGCTCGCCACCTGGTGAGTGTTACGAAGGGCTAATTCAATTATTTATTTAAGCATTATTATTATGCCCGGAGGACGACACGTGCCATAATTTTTCGGGACATTATTTGTATGGAAAATTAAAGCAAGATTTCCAGTAATTTATATGTCTTATTTTCCAAACAAGATCACGTTTCTGAAAAGGGCGAGTCGTTCGGCTGGCATATTACAAGCGATAAATCAACATCCGTTCCGAAACACTCGCCAGATTTCGGTTTTTGATTGCATACTCGGACCAGTTAGGT
>CALFNL010000344.1 GCA_937902875.1 uncultured Bacteroidota bacterium
ATTATCTGGAGAATAATCTTAATACGGCAACTTCTTATACCGTACAGATAGTACGCTATGATTCCATTTTTGGACCCAGCATAACGCCCCCGCTCAGCTCAAAATCTACCAAAGATTACGGGCCATTCACACTGGGTGCCAGCGATAACCTGGGAATACCCAATTTTAATGGACCTGACTTCATTCAACTGGGGCCGGATATTATTCCCAACAACAAGATCCTGAACCGGAATATTACCGGCGCAGCCATGAGCCCCTATGTTGGAATAGGGAACGTTTCTTTCAATTACAAGTCAGGTGCCAGGGCAGTCATTACGGGAAGCGCCAATAACACCAATACCATTGCCGCTTCCACCGACATTACCTTGCAGATTACTTATGTTTATTGCCCAACCTCCATCCTGGCCATCAATAACCTTGATTTCGGGGTGCGTAAGGGATCGGACAGGACCGTGAAAATATTCTGGACAAAAGACATGGAGCAGGCCCACCTGCAATATGATTTGCAAATGAGTGCCGGTGGAAAGGACTTTACAGTCATAAATACTGTGGAAAGTAGGCTCCCCGAAGGTTCTTTATCTGCCAGGTATGAATTCACCTATACAGTTCCGGAAGGGATCTATGGAAATATCCAGTTCAGGCTAAAACAAACAGATGCTGCCGGGGTCGTGGATTATTCTCCTGTCAGGTCCATTGAAATCGGGCGGAACAACATGAATGGTCTGGCCCTATCAGTTTTTCCTAACCCGGCCAGTCAGCACATAAATATCAAATTCTCTTCCATGCAAAATGGAACATTGCTCTTGGAATTGGTAAACAGCGTGGGGCAGGTAATTGAAAGTTTCCGCGTGAACGGTAACACTGATCTATTGAATTGGAACCTCAGGAAACAATACCAACCCGGGATTTATTTTGTGAACATACACAATCTGTCAAATGGGCAACAATCAGTTGTAAAACTCCTGATAAGGTAATTCGAGGATATGCCTCATTTTTCGGCCAAAAAGCAGGACCAGTGGGCTCCTGCTTTTTTCCTGCCCTTGAGGTGATATAAAACTTTGGCAAATATTGGGCAGCATTAATTACTTTTGTAACTTATTAAATTGTGCATGGAATACAATACTACGAGGAACTACCTGATCATGAGGGAATATGGCAGGCATATTCAGAAGATGATTGATTACGTAATTACCATTGAAGATCGCGAAAAGAGGCAGAAAAACGCCCAGGCTCTGATAGAATTGATGGGGTTTTTGAATCCTCACCTCAAGAATGTGGAAGATTTCCGACATAAATTATGGGATCACCTTTTTCTGATATCCGATTTCAAATTGGATGTGGATAGTCCGTATCCTATTCCCACCAGGGAAACGCTGAAGCCGAGACCGACCGTTTTGCCATATCCCAAGAGATATCCAAGATATTCTCATCTGGGCAAGAACCTGGAATTGGTTATTGACAAGGCCCTGAAAGAAGATCAGCCCGAAAAACGCGCCGGCTTCGCCAATGCCATCGCTTATTATATGAAATTGGCATATAATACCTGGCATAAAGAATTGGTGCATGATGATGGTATCAGAAGTGAATTGAACGCTATAACCGGCGGGCAGCTGGAATTCACGAATACCCCATATGTAAACGCATATCGCGAAAGAGACCGTGAAACCCACGGCAACTATCCGCGCAGCGCAGGCAATAAACACTCGCCGCAGCGGGGCGGAAGGAATGACCGCACTGATCGCAGTGACCGCAATGACAGAAATAATAAAGGCGGGAAACATTTCAAGAAGCGCTTCAAATAAGTGCTGACGCCGCTCCTTGTTCCTCATGGCCCCCAAGCCAGGGATACGGGTTTCTCTAATCAGCTACAAAATAATACAACCCCGAAGCACGTTGACGATGCCGGGGTTTTATATTTGTGCACAGCAATCCCAATCAATTATGCATTCATTTGAAGTCATTGGTGGAAAACGCCTTAAAGGAGAGATCATTCCCCAGGGCGCCAAAAACGAAGCACTACAGGTTATTAGCGCCGTGCTGCTCACACCCGAAAAAATTACCATCACCAATATCCCCGATATAATTGATGTGAACCTGCTCATAGAGTTGCTGGGCGAGATGGGCGTTCGCACGGAGCGCCCTGGCCCGCATACCTGTATTTTTCAGGCGGATGACGTGAACATTGACTACCTGCACAGTGAAAGTTACCGAAGGAAGAGTGGTCGCTTACGCGGTTCCGTTTTGTTGGCCGGACCCCTATTGTCCCGATTCAGAAAGGCATTTATTCCAAGGCCCGGAGGCGACAAAATTGGGAGGCGAAGGCTTGACACACATATCATTGGCTTCGAGAAATTGGGCGCCAGTTTCGACTACCATCCCGAAGATGGATTCATTCACCTGGAAGCCCCCAACCTGAGGGGAACTAATATGCTGCTGGACGAACCTTCGGTTACAGGAACCGCAAATATAATCATGGCCGCCGTGATGGCCAGAGGAAATACCAGCATTTATAATGCAGCCTGCGAGCCTTATGTGCAACAGCTTTGTAAAATGTTGAACAGAATGGGGGCAAAAATCAACGGGATCGGCTCCAACCTCCTCACCATTGAAGGAGTCGATTACCTGGGAGGCACTACCCACAGGATCCTGCCCGACATGATTGAAGTGGGCTCCTTCATCGGCCTTGCCGCGATGACCCGAAGTGATATTATAATCAAGAATGCAGGCGTAGAGGAATTGGGACAGATACCAGACAAATTCCGTCAATTGGGCATTACCCTGCAATTTGATGCTGATGATATACATATTCCGGAACAGGAATTATATGAAATCAAGACCTTCATGGATGGATCGGTCTTGACTATTTATGATCATCCCTGGCCTGGGTTTACGCCTGATCTTTTGAGCATACTACTGGTGGTTGCAACGCAGGCCAAAGGCTCCGTGCTGATACACCAGAAGATGTTTGAGAGTCGCCTTTTTTTCGTGGACAAATTAATAGATATGGGTGCACAGATCATACTCTGCGACCCACATCGCGCTGCCGTAATTGGTTTGGGGAGAGAACAGGCCCTGCGAGGTATTACTATGAGCAGCCCCGATATCAGGGCCGGCGTTTCATTACTGATCGCGGCACTCAGCGCCGAAGGCAGGAGTGTGATCCAAAATATAGAACAGATAGATAGGGGATATCAATACATTGATACCCGCCTGCAAAAATTAGGAGCCCAAATCCACAGGATTATTAACTGAAGAGGAATTATCAGGCAGACCATGAGCGCCTGTTTCACTCCCCATTTACCCCGAATGCATCTCCCCGCGCAATTACTGTTCCCGTTTGAACTTTCTTCCCTTTCTTTGCAGGCATAATTTATGAATGGATGAATATTGAATCGCATCAAAAGATCATTGTAATAACTGCCCCTTCCGGAGCGGGCAAAACCTCCATCGTGCAATGCCTGCTCAACAAATACCCTCAGTATCTTGGCTTTTCCATATCTGCCGCCACGAGGCCCCCAAGACCCAGGGAAATCAATGGAAAGGACTATTATTTCATGAGCCCGGAAGAATTCAAGAATAAGATCCAGCAAGATGAATTTGTGGAATGGGAAATGGTTTACGAAGGAAAATATTATGGCACCCTGAAATCTGAATTGGAAAGAATTTGGAATTTGGGTAAAACGCCTTTGCTGGATATAGACGTTCAGGGGGCGGTACACGTGCAGCAATATTTTCCTGCACAAACTCTGGCGATATTCATCCAGCCACCATCTTTTGATGAATTGAAGAAAAGATTGCATTCCCGCGGCACAGAAACGGCCGAATCGCTCGCGGCCAGGATCAATAAGGCTTCTTATGAGCTCTCATTCAAAGACCAGTTCAGCCATATCATCGTGAATGAACAACTCGAAAGCGCCTGCAAGGAAGCCGAAGCTCTTGTAACCCGGTATTTGCACATAGTATAATCACTATTGCCCAGTATCTGCAAATTGCTATTTTTGAACCTGTATGAACAATATTGACATTCTGAAGATAATTGGCATCGTGTGCACCCTGTTGCTGGTAGGTTTTTTTTCGGGCATTGAAGTGGCATTCCTTTCGGCCAATAAGTTTTCTTTTGAATTGAAGAAGAAACAGGGATTCCGAAGTGGCAAGATCCTCACTCAATTACTGGATACTCCGGGGAAATATATTGGATCAACCCTGATTGGCCTTTGTGTTGCCATCTCCATTTATGGACTCCTGGTTGGCCAGGTACTTTCTCCTCTTTGGAATTGGATAGAACTGCATCTTCCCGGGTCCCTCTCTCCCTATGTGAAATACGTAAGATTGATATTTGAGACCTTTCTGGCCACTCTTATCATCTTATTCGTTCAGTTTTTTTTCAAGGCTCTATTCAGGGCCAAGAATGATTCAGTACTTTCTTTTTTCGCTCAACTGGGTGTACTCAATTTCTTTCACAACCTGTTCTATCCCGTAGCTTCATTCTTTATAGGATTAGCGGAATGGATATTGAAATATTTGTTTAACATAAGGATCTATGGTCAAAAAGACGCTATCAGCCGGGTTGACCTTGAATTATTTATTCAGCAAAACAAAGAGCAATCAGAAGATCACCAGGATCTGAATACTGAATTGTTTGAAAATGCCCTTCTCCTGCCCCAGGTTAAAATACGCCAATGCCTCGTGCCCCGCAAAGAAATTGAAGCGGTAGAAATCAATGAGACCGTGGAGGAGGTCAGAAAAAAATTTGTGGAAACAAAATTGAGTAAACTGGTGGTATTTGAAAATAATATTGACAATATCCAGGGTTACCTGCACCAATTGGATATGTTCAAGAACCCTCCTGAAATCAGACCAATTCTGCTACCCATACCTGCCGTACCCGAAAGCATGAACGCAACTGAACTGATTAATAAATTCAGCAGGGAAAGAAAAAGTATCGCCTGGGTGGTAGATGAATTCGGCGGCACCGCGGGTATCATTACCATGGAAGATCTGCTGGAAGAGATATTCGGCGAAATAAAGGATGAATATGATACAGAGGAATTTGTGGAAAAGCAAATAGCGGAAAATGAATATATTTTCTCAGGACGGCTTGAATTGGACTATCTCAACCAAAAATATGGTTTCAATTTTCCTGAATCGGAATCGGAAACTCTTTCAGGCTATATTATTAATCATTACGAGACCATACCGCGGATCAAAGAAAGAATCATTGTAGACAATTATGAATTCGACATCATTAATGTGAGCGACACCAGGATTGAAATGGTAAAGGCGAGAATACTCAAATGAGGTTCCTGCCATTGCCCCTGCTTCTATCCATGCTTTTCATGCGATATCCGCGCCGAAAATGACTTTCACATACCATCGGCAACCGGCATGCAAGATGGTGCGTAGCATGATTATGCCATTACCCGGTGGTAAACAATTCAAATAATGAAGGCCAAACAGATTCCCAAAACATTTGAAGCAGTCAGGCTCATCTTTATAATGGCAGTCTTCCTTTCGAGTCAGTCACTATGGTCTCAAAACTTATCAGTGAATTCTGATTCGGCTTCCCGTGGCCAGCATATGGCCAATGATGTTTATGAAGCGTTGATGAAAACATTCGGTAAGAATAAAATATTACCTCAGGGATACGAAGAGCAGGTAATTCTGGCCTTGTCTCATTTCCCCGAATTGAAAGACAGTCATATTCAATTTCGCCTTCATCCCTCTCATGCCACGCTAAGGACCCGTATTGACGCCTTCTCTCTTCTCAAAAAAAGGGATCACCGGTACTATGTGATCACCATCAGTTCACGCAGCATAGAAAAATTGAAGCCTATAATGTTTTCTCAAATGAATTTCAGCGCACAGGTGGGCATATTGGGCCATGAGATCAGCCATGTGTTCGATTTTTCAAAAAAGAATTTCTTGCAATGCGTCGTTACCGGGGCCCGGCATCTGCGGCCCGAATTCGTAGACAGTCTTGAATTTCACACCGATCTGATATGTATCCGGCATGGCCTGGGAAAGGAATTGGAAGCCTGGAGCCGCTTTGTGAGGACCAATATGAAAGTGAAAAACTGGCGGGGCTCCGATTATGTCAATCAACCCGGCCAGCAACAGGAGCGATACATGAATCCCGACACTATAGAAAAAGTGATGGCAAAATCTGAGTGAGAAAAAGATCCGGGAATTCAAATCCATGTTTCCATAGGGATCGATTCAGTTATCTGCCGGATCCATATTTTCCACAATTATTTTTGATAAAGACGCAATAGCGTGCTCGTAATGATGACCGCCCTGCAGGTAGATGGTCGTATAATTCTTTATGGTGAGATGTGGAATGGGGAAATCCTTTTCATCGTTTCCAAAAATCAGCAATATCGGGTGGGTGTTGATTGAATTGATTGCATGTATCACACTTTCTCCCTTATTACTTCCACCTCCCATCATTTGCAAAAGATGCACTTCGAAATCGGTATGCTCCGAAGGCGAGAGCAGGCAGATCCCCTGAACCGTCGGTACCAGCCCCGCGGAGCATCCCAGGTAGATGAAGGGCATTACGTCTGCACCGAAAGAATAACCCAGCATGATTATTTTTTTCCTACCCCATTGTTTCGCATATTGATTGATGATGGAACCCGCGTCGATAGAGGCCTGTGCAGGAGTCTTCTGTTTCCAGAAATATTTGGAAGCATCTAGACTTATTACAGGATAGCCTTTTTGAACCAGGGATGCGGTGAGCTCGCGGGAAAATGCATTCCATCCTCCGTCGCCAGTTATATAAAAAATCATTGGTTTGGAAAGATCGGCGTTTGAAGGCTGGGCTATAAGTGGCAGAGAACCTTGCGCCTGAGCCATCAATATTCGCGGCCCTGCCACCAAATAAAGAATCATAAAGTACTTGAAGACTGCATTCATGATTTCACAATTTGGGTTGCATCACTTTATTCAGCGCGGCGGGCAATTGCATCAGGTCAAAATCATTCTCATAAACCAGGTATTTGTTCAACCATCTCGTAGCATATTTTTCCTTAAATTCCCTCAGGCCCCTGTAATGCCTGAAACGTTTTATTTTTTCGAAAGCGAATTTTACGAGTTGTTCAGGCGCGTTACCGGGCTCCAGAATACCCGCTAATGGAACCATGCCCAGGTTCAAATATCGAAGATTCTTTTGTTTTGTGTATTTGATGAGTTCCACAATTAATGCGTCCATGCAGCCACCCGGAGCGTCTGCGGTCTTGCGGATCAGGTCATAGGTACATTCGTCAGGAGCATAATCGGGAATAATATTCAGGAATGCCACAATATTTCCTTCAGGTTCTTTCACCACTATTACGTCATTGTTCCTGATGGTTTTCTCCTCAAATTTTCCCTGAGAAAATACCATTTCCTTCTTCTTATAATGCTTCAGCCACTGGTCGGAAACTCTCCGGAGTTCCTCAATCAACCGGGTTTCCAGTGGAGCATAATAAGTGGCGATGGTAAATCCTTTCTTTTGCAGGCTATTCAACGCGTTGCGCAAGGATTTTTTTTCCCGGCCTTCCAGGGAAAATCCTTCCACTTCCATGATGGCTTCCTGACCGATCAATAATTTTTTCCTGCGAAGGCGGTCAAAATAATTCATGCTCACTTCATCAACCCGGTAAAAGGCCGGCTTGAGGCCCATCTTGCCACATTGCTGTTCAAATTCCCTGATCACTCTCAATTTGGAGGATGGAGCGCAAACCGGTTCTTCCAGCACAATAGCAAAACCATTTGCAATGCGATACGCTATAAAACCCTCGCAGGATTCTGCAAAATAAAAGAGCTTATCATCATTAATCTTGAAATAGTCAACGGCTGATGAACCATATTTTTCCACCAGAGATTTTGCTCTTTCCAAATGATTCTGTTCATGATCATTGATCCGGATATAAGGCCTGATAACGGTGTAAAAGAAGAATCCCCAGGCTCCAAATCCAAGCAAGCGGATCGACACCAGGAATTCTCCTCCGAACCGGGTGAGCGGCTTCAATCCGTAGTCGAGCACCAGGAAAAAAATCCTGATAGTATGTACCAGTGATTGCCTCCAACTGAAATCAATTCCAAAATGCTTTACATCCAAAAAATAAAAACCAACGAATCCGTAAACGATCACGGCAACAAAAATAGAAGCCGCTGTTACCATTCCCAGGTTTACCAGGCGGGGATTATTTTTCAGGCGATATTGCCTTGCCGTGAAAATAAGAACCAGGGCCACTCCTGATGCAAATAAGCCCTCCCGGAATTCGGGCTGGCGGGTAAAATGGCTGACTGCCGACAAAATAGAAAGGATCAATGCAATGAGCCAGGCGGTTCTAAGTCCTTTCAGCAGAAACGCCGCCGTTACCAGGAGGATCAGTCCCATGAACACAACCAGGAATCCGGAAGCATGGATCGATTCTACAGGCAGGTAATTCTTGAGAAAAAGAAGTCTGTCATTCACCGGCTTCCGTATCAAAACCGTAAATATATTTACGATTCCCAAAGCGAAGATGAGTAATGCGGGCGAAATCCTTAGCAGAATATTCCTGCCTTTCAATACAAAGGCAATGAGGCCGGCAAGCAATGGCAGCCAAAATTCAAAAATTCGAAAGAGAATGGTGATTTCAACCGCGTGCAATGTATCATATCCGAGTAATGTTAAGGTATAGGTCAGCGATAGCTCTACCGCTCCCATTCCGCGCATGAATGGCGAAACCACCAGGAAAATGGTAGCCACTACATAACCTGCACAGGCAGC
>CALFNL010000345.1 GCA_937902875.1 uncultured Bacteroidota bacterium
GTGTTTTGGATGATATTATTTTCCAGAATAGTGGTCTTCAGGAATAAACGGCTGAGCGTGATGGCCATCACGGAAATGGGGATGGAAGCTGAAACTGTGAGGCCGGCTTTAAGCGCGAGGTACACAGTAGCCGCGCCGAAAATGATGCCGAATGCAGATCCTGTCAATACTGCTTTCAGGGTGAATTCGGGCATGTTGGTTTCGGGAGCAACAAAGGGCCTGAATTTCTTTTCTTCTGCCATGGCGGAGTCTTATTGTGGTGCAAAAAGATAACAAAAACCAGATAACGACGAGGCAATCGGGAAAATTTTCTTATCCCGGTTTCAAGCAAAATTTACTGGATTATTTGCCCTCATGCATCATCGTCTGCAGCTTCTTAGAAAGAAAGAATAAGATGATGGAAGCGATGCCGGCCATGAATACGAACAACATGAAGAATTCGTATAAATTGCTCATCTGGTAACCAAGAAAAGATGTGAACTTTCCTTTTTCAGGTTCTGGGTATAATGCACTCAGCACGCCGGCGAATTTATTGGCAAAGGCATTGGCGGTGAACCAAACGGCCATCAGGAGTGAAGCGAATTTCAGCGGCGCCAGCTTATTCACAAGGGAAAGCCCGATAGGTGACAGGCACAATTCGCCGCAAGTATGTAGGGCATACATGCCCGTGAGCCAGATCATACTCACTTTAATATTGGGCTGAACGCCTTTAACTCCCATAGCGATCCATAAATATCCCAATGCCAGGAAAAACAGGCCCATGGCCATTTTGGTGGGAGAACCAGGTTCCCTCTTTCCCAATTTCAGCCAGAGCCATGCGAAGAGGGGGGCGAACAACACCACGAAAGTTGAATTGAGAGACTGGAAAGTGCTTGCAGGTAATTCATCAAAAACAATGGTAGTTTTTTGCGTTGCGATCAGATAGATATTTACCGCGACCAGGGCCAGGGAAAAAATTGCCAGGAGGGAATAGACTGTATTCCTCAGTGATCTATCGTAGGCGGAACTCAGTTGCCTGCCTGCTTTTCGGAGAAGGGAAACCAGATAGTATAGCAGCAGGGCCGAGACCAGATTGACAGACCACAAGGGTATTCTCAATCCCAGGCGTCGGTTCGTTTGTTCATCTGCAAAAAATGTGAGCGAGGCGCCAGCCTGCTCGAAAGCGCTCCAGAAAAAGATCACGAAAAAAGAAACGATGAATATCACGCTCACCCTGCTCTTTTCAATTTTCGAAAGGGTTTTATCGCTGTATATGAGAAATGCTATGAATACAATCGAAGCTATCAGCAGGTAAAAAAGATAGCTGAATATTTTAGCGTCGATATAGATAAGCCCAATGGTAATCAGGGCCATCACTACCAGGCTGGCTACCATTACCGCCGGTTTGAGAAAACTTTTGGGCGCGCCTTCAGGAGTCAGCCCCAACACGTTGTTGTTTGCATCCACCACATATTTTCGATGGAATAATAGTTGCACCACAACGCTGAGGCACATTCCGATCCCCCCTACGAGGAAGGCCCATTTAAAATCTGCCGGGTTACCGGTATCGCCCACCATGCCGCAGATGAATGGTCCTATTGCGCCTCCAACATTAATGCCCATATAGAAAATCGTGTAGGCCGCGTCTTTTCTCTGGTCTCCCTTGGGGTATAATTGCCCAACCAGGGAAGAGATATTCGGTTTGAAAAAGCCGTTACCCGCAATCATGAATCCAAGGCCCGTGAAAAATAATAATGAGGATAGTTGGGGATTCTGGTAGAAATGTCCGCAAAAGAACAGTACAAACTCGCCAATTGCCATCACGAGGCCGCCGACTATGATGGACCTTCTGTTACCCCAGTAGCGGTCGGCAATGAATCCGCCCACCAAAGGAGTAAGGTAAACGAGGCTGGTATAACTTCCATATAAGTTAGATGCAAATACCTTGTCGAACAGGAGGGCCTTGGTAATGAAAAGAACGAGGATAGCCCTCATTCCGTAGTAGTTGAAACGTTCCCACATTTCGGTGGCGAACAAAATGTACAGTCCCTTAGGGTGACCTTTTACGGTAGTCTGTTGCATCTGCTCCGGTTTAATCGTTGAGTATTTTCCGCTATGGCAATTATGGGGCAAAATATAGAATTATTCCTGGAAAGCATAAATAAATGAGACCAGCCACCCATAAAATAAATTCGAAGTTCCAGCGGGTTCACTATAAATTAGAGCCCGGAAATACAATCAGCGTATGAAAATTTTATTGCTGGGATCGGGTGGTAGAGAGCATGCCCTCGCCTGGAAGCTCAGTCAAAGTACCCATTGCAGTCAGTTGTTCATCGCGCCTGGTAATGCAGGTACTGCTGGCTGCGGCACCAATGTAGATATCCTGCCTACACAATTTGAGGAGCTGAAAAAATTTTGTGTGGAACAGGCAGTTGAAATGGTTGTAGTAGGCCCTGAAGAGCCACTTGTAAAAGGCATTTATGATTTTTTCGCGGAGGATGAGAACCTCCGGAACATAGCGGTGATCGGGCCTTCCAAAGAAGGCGCCCGTCTTGAAGGGAGCAAGGCTTTTGCAAAGTCATTCATGCTGCGCCATGGCATACCCACGGCTGCATACAAAGAATTCGACCTCGACAATTATGAACAGGGCGTTGCTTACCTGCAGGCGCATCCTACGCCCATTGTGTTGAAGGCAGACGGCCTGGCAGCTGGCAAGGGTGTGATCATTTGCCAGAACCCGGTGGAAGCCATGGCCGAATTTGAGCTGATGATTCAGCAATCGAAATTCGGAGATGCCAGCAAGAAAGTGGTAGTAGAAGAATTTCTTACGGGTATTGAGGTGAGCCTTTTTGTGCTGACAGATGGCCTCCATTATGTGATGCTTCCGGAAGCGAAGGATTACAAACGTATAGGGGTAGGCGATAAAGGGCTGAACACAGGCGGCATGGGGGCGGTGAGCCCGGTGCCGTTCGTTGACAAACCCTTCATGAAGAAAATCATTACCAGGATCGTGGAGCCTACCATCCGCGGCCTGGCCGAAGAAAATATCAATTATAAGGGGTTCATATTCCTGGGAGTGATCAAAGTGAAGGATGAACCCTATTTGATCGAATATAATTGTCGCCTGGGTGATCCGGAAACGGAAGCCGTGATACCCAGGCTTCGAAATGATTTGGGTGCTTTGCTAATCGCGGTGTCACAGCAAAGGCTAAGTGATGTAAAGTTGGAAATAGATCCAAGGGATACGGTAACCATCGTTGCCGTGAGCAAGGGATACCCGGGCGAATATGAAAAAGGATTTGAAATTGAAGGCCTCGACATGATTCGCGAAGACGATGCCATCGTTTTTCACGCGGGCACCCGGTTGGAAGACGGAAAAACCCTCACCAATGGCGGTCGAGTGCTGGCCATAACATCGTTTGGAAAAACAATTTCACAGGCCGTTGAGAAATCAAAAGCCATCCTGGAAATTGTGCAGTCCGAAGGAATGTATTATCGCGGAGACATAGGATACGAATTTTATTGATCCCATCTGTTCATGAATGTCTGCAACAGGTATTTGAGCGAAATTGCCGAACTTTCCTGCATGAGACCTGCCTCAGGCCCGGCAAAAAATAGACGCGTTATTGACACATCCGGAATTTGATATCCCGCTTATGTTTTGCTTGTCGGCATGAAGGGAAAAATATTTTTACCCTAAAGTCAATAAAAATCAAGGTTTTGCCGTTTTGTATTTCGAATTATTTACATCAAATTTGCAGGCATTAATTACAAACCATCTTTCCAATATCAATTATGGGTCTTTTTAACTGGTTTACGCAAGATATTGCAATCGATCTGGGAACAGCCAATACCCTCATTATACATGACGACGAAATAGTGGTGAATGAGCCTTCAATTGTGGCGCTGGATAGAAATAACCCCAAGAATGTGCTGGCAGTGGGCAAGAAGGCCCTCATGATGCACGAAAAAACACACGAAAGCATACGTACCGTTCGGCCGCTGAAAGACGGCGTAATTGCCGATTTTAATGCCGCCGAACTGATGATCAGGGAGATGATCAAAATGATCTACCCCAAAAAGCCACTATTCCCTCCCAGTTGGCGGATGATGATCTGTATTCCTTCCAGCATCACGGAAGTGGAAAAACGCGCCGTTCGCGACAGCGCTGAACAGGCAGGCGCCAAGGAAGTTTATCTTTTGCATGAACCAATGGCCGCCGCTCTGGGCATCGGTATTGACGTGGAAGAGCCTGTGGGTAACATGATCGTTGACATTGGCGGAGGCACAACCGGCATTACCGTGATCGCCCTTGCGGGTATAGTTTGTGACCAGTCCATACGCATCGCCGGTGACGAATTCACCGCCGATATTATGGAGGCACTGCGCCGCTATCATAGCCTGCTTATCGGGGAAAGAACTTCGGAACAAATCAAGATTCAGATAGGCGCTGCCATGAAGGACCTGGACAATCCTCCCGATGACCTGCCTGTAAATGGCCGTGACCTGGTGACGGGTATCCCCAAACAAATTATGGTGAGCTATCAGGAAGTGGCCGAGGCACTCGACAAAAGCATATTCAAGATAGAAGAAGCCATATTAAAAGCATTGGAAACAACACCGCCGGAACTCGCGGCCGATATATACCGCCGTGGCATCTATATAACCGGGGGTGGCGCCCTGCTGAGGGGGTTGGACAAACGTTTGAGCCAGAAGATAAAATTGCCTGTGCATGTAGCGGATGACCCATTGAAGAGCGTGGTGAGAGGAACAGGAATTGCGCTCAAAAATTACCAACGCTATCCTTTCGTAATGCGATAGAGCCATTTGATGAACAGCCTACCCTCCTGAATCATGTCTCACAGCTCAGGCTGGGTATCAGTATCTGAAAGCTGGCTGCAATCCGGGAAAGGGATGAAATATTTAGGATTTGAATTTCAAAATTCCCCATTGTGCGAAACGTCTTTCTATTCATCAGGCGGTATTTCAATTTTGTCTTCTTCGTGATTATACAGATTGTGTCCCTCTCCATGCTTTTTAAATACAACCGTTTTCACGAAGCCGCTTTCATGGGGGTAGCAGGTGAGTTTACAGGACGTATCAGTGAAAAATATAATAAGGTGGAATACTATTTTCAGTTGAAAAAGACCAATGAAGCCCTGGTTAATGAGAATGCCCACCTGCGAAATTTATTGAAGCAGGATTTTCTCCCACCCGACTCCACTCAGAAAATAGTCGTTGATTCCATAAGAATCGACTCGCTCGAACGATTTCGCAGGTATCTCTATATGCCCGCCAAAGTTGTCAATAATTCGGTCACTTCTCAAAGCAACTATATAACCATCAGCAGAGGCCTCAAACAGGGAGTTGAAAAGGATATGACGGTTGTGAGCTCTGAGGGTATCGTGGGTACTGTGATCAATGTGAGCAATAATATGGCTACGATCATGAGTTTGCTAAACCGGCAAAGCCGCGTGAGCTCCAGCTTGAAGAAAACCGGAGAAACCGGTACGGTGGAATGGGACGGCAATGATCCACAGGTTCTGACCCTTAGAAATATCCCCAAAAGCGCCCGGGTGAATATTGGCGATACCATAGTATCAGGCATTAATTCCAGTTATCCTCCGGGCCAGGCCATAGGCTATGTGACTGCGGTGGAAGCGGAGAAGAGTAGCAACTTTTATTCACTGTTACTCAAACCAGCTACCAATTTCTTCAATATTCAATTTGTATATGTTGTCAAAAATCTCCAAAAGGAAGAACAGGACGCATTGGAAAAGGCCACACATAAGCAGGATTTACAATGAGTGAATTGCTGAAAAATATCATTCGATTTGCGGGATTCATCCTGATACAGGTCTTTATCCTCAATAAGATCCCGCCATTGCATGGATTCATCAGCCCATATCTTTATTTTCTGTATATTCTCTGGTTGCCTTTTTCCATGTCGCGGATCAGCCTTGTTTTCGCTGGTTTCCTCTTTGGCCTCAGTTTGGATTATTTCACCAAAACTCCGGGACTTCATGCTGCATCCTGCTCACTGATCGCCTACCTGCGCCCCTTCCTCATAAATGTGCTCGTCACTCATGAGGGCATGGGCTTCAACTACACAGAGCCTGCTCCATCGAGCATGGGATGGACACCTTATATAGTCTATATTCTGGTACTTTCCTTCATCCATAACGCATATTTAGTTTTCCTTGAATGGCTGCAATTTGGAAATTTCTGGTATTTCCTGGGTAAAGTATTCTCCACTACGGGCATCAGCTTCCTGCTCATCATGATCACGGAAACCCTTTTCTACCGGAAACAGAAATTCCGTACCAATACCTGATCAAACAGAAATATAACGGATGATAAATAAAGACTAAACTTGCAATAAGAAGCAATACACGCAATTAAAAAAGCGATTCATAATATTATAATAAATTTCACTCCAGGCCATGCCTGTATTCAATCAATCCCGACAAAATGTTATCCGTCTGATTTTTCTTGCTACTTTCCTGGTGATAGTAACCAGGCTTTTCATCCTCCAGGTAGTATCTGAAAAATATAAAGTGCAGGCCATGGATAATGCGGTTTACAAAAAAGTGGTATATCCCGACCGCGGCATCATCTTCGACAGAAAGGGGAGGGCTATCCTGAATAATACGATCATCTTTGACCTGATGGTGACGCCGGCGGAAATCAGAAATGTGGACACCGGTTACCTGTGCAATCTCCTTAATATTGACACAACGGAATTCGATAGAAGAATGAGAAACGTGTTGTTCAGGAATCGAAACAGATACATGCCATCCGTATTTGAAGATCTTCTGCCTCCAGACATGCAGGCCAGGCTGGAAGAGAATATCTGGCGCTTCCCAGGATTTACCCTGGTGGAAAGACCTATTCGCGTATATCCCTATCACGCGGCCGCGCATCTGCTGGGATATATCGGCGAGGTGGATTCCGCCATCCTCAGGCGAAGCAATTTCTTCTACCAGTTGGGTGACTATGTGGGCAGGTCTGGCATGGAGCAATCTTACGAATCGGTTCTCATGGGCCAGAGAGGCGTACAATACCTGATCAAGGATAACCGAAACCGCATCCAGGGCTCCTGGGAGCAGGGCAAGTACGATACCGCCGCTATTGCAGGGAGAAATATCAAAACCTTTCTCGATATCGAATTACAGGCACTCGCGGAAAAATTACTGACCAATAAAGTAGGCAGCATTGTAGCCCTGGATCCCAAAACGGGAGGTATCCTGGCAATGGCTTCGGGACCCAGCTTTGACCCGAATGACCTTACGGGTCCTGAGAAACAAAAGAATTATGCCCGAATGGTGCTGGACGTATCCGGGCCTTTACTCAACCGGTCTATAGGAGGAAGGTACGAGCCGGGCTCCACTTTCAAACCGATTGGTGGATTGGTGGCCCTGGATGAAGGCGTGATCACCCCGTTTTATGGCTATCCCTGCAAGGGGGCCTATTATGGATGCGCCAAACCTATTAGTTGTGAACATAGTAATCCAGGTCACGCTGCCAACCTGCGCCTGGCATTGGCCAATTCCTGCAACTCCTATTTCTCGCAAGTGTACAGGATGGCAGTAGATAATTCTCAATACCGGAATGTAAAAGTGGGATACATGAAATGGAAGGAATACATGAATGCTTTTGGATTGGGTCATAGGCTTGGAATTGATCTTCCCAGTGAGGACTCAGGCAATATACCCGATACCAGCGTTTACAATAAAGACTACCGCGGTTCCTGGAATTCATGTACCAATGTTACACTGGGTATTGGGCAGGACAAGATGCAGGCAACCCCATTACAACTCTCGAACGCCATGTGCATCATTGCCAACAAAGGTTATTATTTTACTCCTCATATTGCGGAGAGTGTTGAGGGAGAATCCGCTAATGATAGCCTGTTGAACGCGTATCGCCAGAAGCACGCTGTGCTCACTCATATCTCTGACGAAGCCTACGAAGCCATTCACAGTGGTATGCAGGACGTGGTTGACAGAGGTACTGCAATGGGTGCAAAGATACCTGGTATCAATATCTGCGCAAAAACAGGTACAGCCGAAAAATATACGATACTCGACGGAAAGCGAATCAAGCTTCCCAACGAGTCCATGTTTTTATGCTTTTGCCCACGCGAAAATCCAAAGATTGCCATTGCAGTGTCAGTAGAGATTGCAGGGTTTGAAGCCACTTGGGCAG
>CALFNL010000346.1 GCA_937902875.1 uncultured Bacteroidota bacterium
AAAACAGGGGCATTCCTGCAACTGTACGCGTTGATGATGGAATACCTGCAAAAGAAATAGTTCGTGAAACACGCTTTGCGGATATATTAATTGTAGATGCCACTACTTCATTCTCAAACAAACCCGAAGCATCGCCAACTGATTTTGTCAAAGAAATTCTAACCAGATCGGAATGTCCTGTAATCATTGCTCCCGAAAGCGATGGAATCATTGAAGAAATCATATTCCCTTGCGACAACAGCAGGTCTGCCGCTACTGCCATTAAACATTTTTCCTACCTGTTCCCTGAATTCAGAAATAAGAAGCTGACGGTTTTGGAGGTTAAGAAGGAGGAAACCAAACCGGATGCGGATGAGGGGCGCCTGAATGAATGGCTGACTGTTCATTATCCGAAGGCAGCATATATTGCTATAAAAGGAGACCCAAGTGATGAAATCTTTACCTACCTTCTCAAACGTGATAATATCATGGCGGTCATGGGTTCTTACGGGCGTAGTTCCTTATCACGGCTCTTCAGGCCCAGCCATGCTGAATTGGTTACCAAAACAATGACGAGACCACTTTTTATTTCCCACGATTAAAGAATCAATATGAAAAAAATCGTCGCAGCATTTGATGGATTGAAATTTTCAAAAAGCAGCATGGAATATGCCAGCCTCCTGGCTAAGAAAAAAGGCGATCACCTGGTAGGAGTGTTCCTGGAAGATTTCACTTATCATAGCTACAAGATTTATGAGCTGGTTGACAAGGAGGGAATTTCACCTGAAAAGTTGAAGGCATACGAAGAGAAGGATGCGGAGACCAGGGCCAATGCGGTAAAGACCTTTGAAACAGCCTGCCGGAATAAGAAAATAGATTTTTCTGTGCGTGCAGACCCCAATATCGCTATTCGCGAACTCCTGCGGGAGACAATTTATTGTGATTTGCTGGTAATAGACGCTCATGAAACCCTCACCCACTACAATGAACCGGCGCCATCCAGGTTTATGAAAGATTTGCTTTCCGAAACACAGTCACCGGTGTTTGTGGTACCATCGGAATTCAAGCCGATTGAAAAATATATTCTACTATATGACGGAGGCCCTACTTCGGTGTACGCCATCAAGATGTTTGACTATTTGTTCTCCGGGCTCAAAGACGTTCCAATTGAAGTACTCCATATAAGGGAGGGCGAACAACCATTATTTGAGGCAGACAAGAAATTAATAAAGGAATTTCTCAAGCAGCATTTCCCCGAATCGAAATTTACTGTGCTGAAAGGACCTGCGGAAACAGCTATCATTTCGCACCTGAAAAAGATAAAGGAAAATGCGCTGGTTGTATTGGGTGCATACCGGAGAGGCACGGTATCCAGATGGTTTCGGGAAAGTATGGCCGATACCTTGCTGCAGAATTTAAATCTGCCCCTGTTTATAGCACATAACAAATAATCCGTCACCAGGTAGCCATAGTTCCATTGGGCATAGGGTGCGCCATAGCCAATGTTGTTGTATCGAAAAAAAATCCAGGGCAAACCTTAATAACAATTTTCAAAAGCCGGTACTTCCTGAAAAGAAACCTGGCTGCTATGGCATGCACCCTTAGAATCCTTTAAAACAATCTTAATATTTTTAATATACTGATCTTTATTAAAGCAATTCAAATCCCAATTGGATTCCCTGACACATATAGCGCTCGGCGCCTGCATTGGCGAAGCATTTGCCGGGAAAAAACTGGGCAGGAAAGCCATGCTCTGGGGCGCATTGGCTCAGAGTGTCCCCGACATTGATTTTATAGCCGCATTTTGGATGAACTCCGTGAATAATTTGTTGGCACATCGCGGTTTCACACATTCAATCTTATTTGCCCTGATCATCACTCCCGTGCTGGCCATGACTGCGGAGCGCTGGCACCGGCCTCATAATATTTCATACAAAAAATGGAGCCTGTTTTTCGGTGCACAAATTCTAACCCATCTTTTGATTGATGTCTGTAACAGCTATGGAGTAGGCTGGTTCATACCATTCAGTTCAGTCAGGATATCTTTCAATATTCTTTATGTAGTGGATCCCTTCTTTTCAATCTGGCCCGGCATGGCAGCGTTGGCGCTCATCATTTTGAGAAAAAGAAATCGTCATAGAAAAACCATTTGGCGCCTTGGGGTTCTTTTCTGCGCTGCCTATATGCTATATGCGCTGGTAAACAAGACACTGATCGATGGATCTGTCAGGAAAAGGTTCGAAGCACAACATATAGTGCATTCAAGATATTTTACCACGCCCACGCCCTTGAATACCTGGCTTTGGTATATCGTAGCGGAAAACGATTCAGGATTCAATATCGGCTACCGTTCGGTGTTTGACAGGCAAGAGAAAATTTCATTTCAATATTTCCCGAGGAACAAAAATCTGCTTACGCCCATAATCGACCATGAAGACGTTCAGCGCCTGATTAGATTTTCCAATGGCTATTACAGTGTTGAAAAATGGAATGACACCTTAGTATTTAATGACCTGCGGTTTGGTCAGATCGTAGGATGGAAAGATCCGCGGGAAAGATTCGTATTCCATTATTTTCTGGAACACCCCAATGATAATACCCTCGTTGTGCAAAGAGGGCGCTTCGCAAAATGGGATTGGGATGTTGCCAAATCATTCATCAGGAGGATCGAGGGAAATTGAGAGGTTCACTCATTAAAATTCATGGCCTGATTAAATGACTGCCTTATCTATGCAGCCACCCAACCTCCGTCAACGGCCAGGGATTCGCCCGTAATAAATGAAGCGGCATCGGAACATAGCCATACCACCGCCTCCGCCACTTCATCAGGCCTCCCCATTCTTCCGATGGGTTCCATGCTCTCATACTGTTTCTCCACCAACTTGTCTTTCCCCGTAATTCGATCAATCATGGCCGTATGGATAACACCCGGACAAACTGCATTGACGCGGATACCCAATTTTGCATTTTCCAATGCCGCCGTTTTGGTGAGCCCTATAATGCCATGTTTACTAGCCACATAGGCAGGCAATCCCGGAAAACCCACCAGGCCCGCAACTGAGGCATTGTTAACGATGGCTCCTTTGGCCTGCTTCTGCATTTGCATCAGCTCATATTTCATGCAGAGCCAGACTCCTTTGAGGTTGATAGAAATGGTCTTGTCCCAATTCTCTTCCGTACATTCCTGAGTTTTTCCGCCTACTCCTTCTATGCCCGCATTGTTGAAGGCATAATCCAATCTGCCAAATGTGGAAACAGCCATTTCCACCGCTGCCCTTACATCCGTCGATTTGGAAACATCAGCCTTGATGTATATTGCCGAGCCCCCCGCTTTCTTAATCAACTCTACTGTATTGTCAGTCTTATCTTCCATCCAATCAGCAACCAAAACCCGGGCTCCTCTTTCTGCAAATGCCAGTGCCGCTGCTTTTCCAATTCCGAAGCTGCCGCCGGTCACCAGGGCCACTTTATTATCGAATATTTTTTCCATGGCTGAACATTTTAATCAAAATAGTCCCAATGATTTTTGAAAAAGATGAGCGGAGTCATTGCCCCTGATGATTCTCGGGCGAACCCAGGCAATTCAACTGCCTCCCGGATCATTCTTTATCAGCCTTTTTTTCTTCCAATCCCTGATATTGAATACCAGGCTGAGGAAGAGGCAAATAAAAAAGATCAGTCCCGTTAATTGCTCAACCAGATCTGGGGGAAAATTCCTGCCTGTCATTTCAAGGAGCAGGAAATGGATATACGACCTGGATGAATCATGAAATCCCAAATGTCTTCGCACCTCCCAATGCCAATCGGTGCACAGGCAATAGCCCCAGCCATACCATATCCCCAACAGAAACCAGGAAAATGCGGTTATTATCAGCGTCAGCAGGTTCCATCTTCTTGTTTTACGAAAGATCCAGCCAAACACATTAAAGAATATGAGGCAGGTATGAAAACCAAAGAAGAAATAATTAAGTATCCAATAAATCATCAATTTGGGTTTTTTGTAATGAAAAAAGGCAGGATATAGATTCAGTTCCGGCTCAGGAGAATAGAAGATTTGCGCACAGAGTCCGCCGGTTTTGATTGACTGTCAGTTGCCGGAATAATTCTTTCAAAATAAGTATATTGTAAAAATCGTTGGTATTTTACAAAATCAGGATTAACCAGATAGAGCGCAAAACGAAAATAAGGAATTGCCAAATATTGATGTCAGTTGTATTTTTATACTAAATGATTGAGTATGTGTAAAGGAGTCATTATATTTTGCGTTTAATAAGTTCTTTACTAACTAAGGTTATAGTGGGCAGAATTTACTAAGAATGTAATGGAAGTATGGATAGCGGAGCCGGCTTTATAAGTATTCCAATAGTTACAGGGGCAAGATCCGCATTCATCTACCGCGCCTCCACATTATGACTATTAAGCCAATGTGGCTTAAATGGATAATCCTATATCTATTTCCATAATGGGTAATTCAATATTCATTCGCATGGCTTAAATAAGTAATCCTATGCATAATTGTAATGATCGTTGCAGGATTGTAATGATCGTTACAGGCTTTAGTTGTCCCGATTAAGCATCATTCCTGAAAAATGAAGATTTTTCGTGAAAAAGAAGCTCATTTCGGCTTTCGTGGTCAAATTGCGGATTGAGTACCTTCATGGAATCAGGTTCAGGACATAAAAATATCTAAGGAATGGAGTTATCAAAGTCAGTTCGGCAATTCCTGCTTGAAACAGGCGATATCGCCCGTTTTATGGGACGATTTTTCCACCAGTTAATCAAGCCGAGGAATGAATATGCTGAGTTTTTCAGACAATGCTATGTTATCGGGTATAATTCGCTGGCCCTGGTTGGTCTCACAGGATTTATCATGGGATTGGTGCTCACACTTCAACTTCGCCCGTCACTGCTAAGATACGGGGTGGAATCGCAATTGCCTGCCATGGTTGGAATTGCCATTGTGAGAGAGATAGGACCGGTTATTACCGCGTTGATTTTTGCAGGCAAGATCGGAAGCAGCATCGGAGCAGAAATAGGATCCATGAAAGTAACCGAACAGATAGACGCAATGGAAGTTTCGGGAACTAATCCGTTTAAATACCTGGTAGTGACCCGGGTACTGGCAGCCACCTTCATGCTACCGGTTCTTGTGCTCTTGTCAGACGCGATCTCACTTTATGGATCCTGGCTTGGCATCAACATTAAGGGCGTCACCAGTTTTGATCTTTTCTTCTCACAGGTATTCAATAACCTGGCTTTTGGAGACGTATTGCCCGCCTTCATTAAGACATTCTTTTTTGGTTTCGCAGTGGGAATCATAGGTTGCTATAAAGGTTATTATTCCAACAAAGGAACCGAAGGTGTAGGCCGTTCTGCCAATTCCGCCGTGGTCGTATCTTCAGTATTGGTGTTCATCATTGACCTGGTGGTAGTGCAGATTACCGATTTGATGGGACTAAATTAATATGGCATGGATACAGGAATGAAACAGGCTGGAGTCAGGAAGCAGGTAGCGGAAACAGCAGTGATCCGCATCCGCGACCTCAATATTTCATTCGGCGGCAATCATGTACTCAGGGATTTCAATCTTGTTCTAACTAAGGGAGAAAGTGTGGTGGTTCTGGGAAAATCAGGCTCGGGCAAATCTGTATTGATCAAATGCATTGTTGGCCTTCTACTACCCGATAGCGGATCCATTGAAGTTTTCGGCAGCGAAATCACAGAGCTGAACGATGAGGAACTGGACCATATAAGAGTAAAAATTGGCTTTCTTTTTCAGAGTAATGCGTTGTATGATTCGATGACCGTTAGGGAAAACCTGGAATTTCCATTGCGCAGGCGTTGGATCAACGTGGAGCAGGACGAAATCAACCAGATGGTCATGGAAGCATTAACCAATGTGGGACTGGAAAATACGGTGGATATGATGCCGGCAGAATTATCAGGCGGCATGAGAAAAAGGATAGCCCTGGCAAGAACCCTGATTCTTAAACCGGAAATCATACTCTATGATGAACCCACTTCAGGCCTGGATCCCGTAACAGGAAGAGAGATCAGCGATTTGATCGTGGAGATCCAAAAGAAATATAATACCTCTTCGCTGATCATTTCTCACGAAATGAATACCGTACGCAGAACCGCTAACAGGATCGTAATTTTGATTGATGGGAAATGCTATGCAGATGGAACTTTTGAAGAGCTAAGTGCCAGCACAGACAAAGAAATTCAACCCTTTTTTTCTAAATAGATAGAATGAAAAATAATTCTGTAAATAACCTGAAACTGGGAATTTTTGTGGCATCGGGGCTGCTTTTTCTGATCATACTTCTTTACATGATTGGGAAGAACAGAAATCTGTTCGGAGCCACATTTGTGCTCAGGACGAGATTTGATAATACCTATGGCCTGATGCCGGGCAACAATGTGAGATTTTCGGGCATCCAGGTGGGTACCGTTAAACGAATAAATATCATTTCAGACACCGTGATAGAAGTGGAAATGATCATAGATGAAAAGATGCTGAAATACATTCACAAGAATGCCGTTACAGAAATTGGAACCGACGGACTCGTGGGGAGCAAGATTGTGAATATTTCTCCTTCCAGGGAACCCGCGCCCCTTGTTCGGGAAAATGATATACTCATCAGGGGAAAACAGGTGGATACACAGGAAATGCTGAGGACACTCTCAAAAACCAATAGTACAATTGCCTTTGTGGCGGATGAACTCAAGACTACGGCCATTCATATCAACCATAGCAGGGCCCTGTGGCGGGTGCTGGACGACAGCATATTGCCGGATAACCTCAGGAGATCTGCGAGCAATATAAGACTGGCCACGGCAAAGGCTTATGACATGGTGAATGACCTGGATCAGATTGTAAACTCTGTGAAAAACGGAAAAGGGTCCCTGGGATCCTTGCTGGTTGATAGTACATTCTCAGAGAAGCTCAATGAAGCCGTGGTCAAGATCAACAACCTTGGAGACAGCGCTAATGAGCTTGCCGCCATGTTGAATATGACAGCCAGGGATGTTAAGAAGGAAATCAATAGTGGAAAAGGAACTTTGAACTATTTGTTGAAGGATTCTTCGTCTGTGATGAAATTACAATCCACGCTCACCAATATTGAAAAGGGCACCGAAGCGTTTAATCAGAATATGGAAGCCCTGAAACATAATTTCCTCTTTCGGGGATATTTCCGCAAGCAGGAAAAAAAAATGGCCCGGGATTCGACCAAGGCCAATCTATCACGGACTCCCTGACCAACACCAGACCGCTCAATCCCCTTCATACACAGCGAATCCTGCCGGGTTCTCGCCCATAATGACAATCATTGATCTGCTTGAGTGAAATCATCTAAAACATGAATGATTCCGAGTATTTTAGACTTAGTAAAATTAAATTTTTCAAATAAAAATGAGTCTTTATGAACAACACAGGAAGAATATTGACGGCTATCACGGCAGGCGCAGTTGCAGGATTTGTAGTAGGTATCCTGTTTGCCCCCGATAAAGGATCAGAAACCAGGAAGAAAATTGATAAGAAAACCGGAGAAGTTCTGGACCAGGTGAAGGATAAGATTCAGGCTGGCAAAGAAAAAATTGAACAATTAGCGGAAAACCTCAAACAATCTTCAGAAGATTTTAAGGAAAGATTTAAATCGCTTTCATAAAGATTGTATCAATAGGGAGTTCCTGTATTTTGCCGCGGGTCGCAATTTAGCAGCCCCGAATGGTATTGTATATGTTTATAATGATCCAATTCAGAAATTAGTACTATATGTTTGAAGATACATTTACGAGGATAGAAAGCCTGGCCAGCCATCTGAAGGAATATATCGATGCCAAGATCGCGCTCGCAAAATTGAATCTGGCTGAAAAAAGCTCCAAAATTCTGAGTAACGTGATCGCGACAATGATCGTAGGAATCATTTTTCTTTTTTTCATATTCTTTTCCAGTTTTGCTCTCGGTTATTTTCTGGGGCAGAAATTGAACAATATTTATTTCGGATTCCTGATCGTTGCGGGAATTTATCTGCTTTTGGGTCTGATCATTTGGTTTGGGCGTGAGAGAATACTCAGAGTGCCCATCATGCAGTCAATAATAAGGCAGTTATTTAAAAGTGATGAAGCCAGTGAAGAAGATTAATAATTTATCCAGGTTGCATGCAAGCCAAAAAGAGGCCAGGAAGAGCATTCTGCGGCTGGAGAAGGATATCCATCATGAATGGCTGAGCCTGAAAGAAAAATTAAGATTTAAGAATATTGCTTCTGATTTTCTTGGAGGGAGTTCAACGAGGCAGCCCGAGGCAGGGAGAATAAGGATTGATAAACATTTGCTTCGGAAAGGCCTTCTGTTTGGGGCCGGACTTCTGGTTAGAAGATTTTTACCCGGGTATGGCAGAAAAAAATGAATGGAACTCATCAATCGGTTCAATACCGGGTCTATACCTGGCTAAAGGCAGCATTCAAAGTCTGCCTTTTTTTGTACAGGTCAATCTCGGCCTGCAGTGCCTTAATTCTTTGCAGGAGATGTGTAATTATGTAAATCCCTTCGAGATTGATCTCCAGTTCGTGATGCAACCTCGAGATATGTTGTAATTGCAGCAATTGGCCGACCCTGATGAATTGGTCATCTCCGATATTCACAGATTCCACCAGGTGGTATTCTCCAAGGGAATTGAAGAAAGAATAGCAGAGGTTGTGCACTGAACAGAACTCGCTGGCTGGTATATAGTTTTCCTTAACCATGGCGGTAAGTTTATTTTCTGCACTATATTGCATGGGCGGAGACTGGGTGCGAAGATTAGGGTCTCACTAGTATTTCTTCCACCGGGTGATTCAAAATTATCATTTAAATAATAGCATTAAAAAATATTTCTTCACCGTGAAGAATTTACCAATGGCGGCTGATTGAAACCGGGTAGGGTTTAGCTGCTGCCTTCTGGAGTTCCCATATCGATTGATTCCGTCTTTCAAAGCTCATTCAGGCCTTACATATTCATTTTTTCACCAGTGCCGAATACATTCCCTCTTTGTTGTAAAGGGAGGGTGCAGCCGCAATCTTTTCAACGGAATGATATCCCGCTTCTGCAAACAAAATCTTGAGGTTTCTAAAGCTAATTGGGTAAGGAACCCTGGCTCTCGAATATACCGGCGCCTGATCCATATCATATTCAATTATCAGGAATCCGGGCTCTGCTGCAAACCAGGAATTCAATTTTCTTATCAGTGCATTCTTATCACTCACATAATGAAAGGAATTAGCCATGAGGATTCCATCGAGCGGAGCGAGAGTGGGATTATCCCTGACGAAATCCGCGGTTATGAATTCGACCTCAATTCCATTCTTAATACCGATTCTCTTTCCACGCTCCGGATGCATACCATGCATATCGATGGCATAAATCCTGCTTCCGGGTGCGAGCAAATTAGAGAGGGCCCTCGTGAATAAGCCGGAACCGGCGCCAAGATCAGCCCAGATAGCCGGAGGTTTTTTCAAAATATCAGGGTGGTGCAAAAGCCTGATGGCTTCGTTCAGTTCCATATTCTTATCAAATGGAGATAATATCGGGGCTCAGGGAATTGCAAATGCAATAAGCGAGTCACCCTGTTTAGTGCCCAATTTCCCGTGTCCGCCTGCTGCAATCACTACATATTGTTTTCCATGGAGCACATAGGTCATTGGGGTGGCCTGTCCTCCGGCGGGCAGTTCATATTCCCAGAGCATATCTCCGGTGATGGAATTGAATGCCCTGAATCGGTTATCCAGGGTTGCAGCCACAAATACCAGGTTTCCGGCAGTAGAAATTGCACCGCCCAGGTTTATGGATCCCCATTTTTCCGCGCCGGGATATTTCGCAGGATCGAGCATGAATCCGAGAGGAACCTCCCATTTTTTCAAACCCGAATGAAGATCAATTGCCAGAAGTGTTCCCCAGGGCGGAGCCGTCTGCATCATTAGTTTTCCGCTGTCAATGGCAAAAAGATAATCTCTTTTCATTACATATGGAGTCCCTTGTTGCATGCCTGTCTCGGCTCTCAGGAGTTCCTTTTCATCATTTTCCATTTGGGAGAGCTTTTCTCTCGGCAGCATGCGAATAATCGCGGCCAACCAGTTAATATTGGTGAATAGCAATTCATTTACGGGGTCGTAGCACATACCACCCCAATGTATGCCACCCACATTCCCCGGCGTCATCATGCTGCCCTGGTAACTGGGCGGTGTAAAAACGCCTTTATTGATGTATCGCGCGATTCTTTGTTCCGCTTCCTGTTTTGCCTTTACATTTTTGCCCCAGGCATCTTTCACAGAAACTGATTGTAATCCCAGCGGCGCCGGTAAAGAGGGAATGGGTTGCGTTTTGGAAGCCTGCTCTCCCTCAACATCTGAAGAGGGCACGGGTTTTTCAGACGCAGGAAACAAGGGCTTCCCCGTTACTCGATCAAGTATGAATATGAATCCCATTTTGGTACCAACTGCTACTGCGGGAACCTTTCTGCCATTGCGCGCAAAATCAATCAGCATGGGCTGCGCCGGGATATCATAATCCCAAAGGTCGTGATGGACTACCTGATAATGCCACTGCATTTTTCCGGTGGAGGCCCGGAGGGCAACTACTGAGTTAGCGTACAGATTCCGGCCAATTCGCTCGCCGCCGTAATAATCCGGACTGGGAGAGGAAGTGGGAACGAATACGAGGTCACGGTCAGGATCAACCGAAATAACCGCCCACGCGTTGGCGGCCCCTGTTTTATGAGCCTTGGGGCCCTCCCAGCTCTTCCAGGCCAAATCGGTGGAGTCCCGCGGAATGGGGTCCCAACTCCAATTGAGCTTGCCCGTTATTACATCATATTCCCTGACTGTTCCCCTGGGATAATCATAACGCTGATTATCCCCTAATGAAGATCCTACTATTATTGTATTCCCGATGACTGCAGGCGGTGATGTAACACTAATATCACTACCCAGGCCTGCTTTCAGGTCTATGGTGCCATGGTCTCCGAAGCTGGGAATAGGATTTCCGGTTCCAGCATCCAGTGCTATCAGCCTGCCGTCGATGGTTCCTATGAAAATCCTTCGCGCCGACTTACCCTCTGCCGCAGAGCCCGGAGCAGGCCAGGTTGATACGCCTCTGGACGTGATTTCAGAATAATCCTTATGCAGGTTTACCCTGGGATCATACACCCATTTTTCGCTGCCTTTTGCCGCATCAATGGCAAAAACCCTGCAGGATGGAGTACTGAAATACAATATCCCCCCTACCATAATGGGAGTAGCTTCAAAAGCGGCTTTGGATAAGGTTTTAGTACCGGCATAAGTAGCCAGCTCACCGCTGTGAAAAGTCCATGCCACCGCAAGTTTTTCTACATTCTGATAGTTGATTTGAGTGGATGACGAATAGCGCATGCCACCTGCATCATGCCCATATGCAGGCCATTGCTTGTCATTGATATCAATTGCTTTGGCTTTTGTTGTCTGTGCAGTTGCCAGATTCATGGTAAAGATGGCTGTAGACAAAAGAATCAGGATTTTCAGGTGCATGTCGTTAATATTTTAATACCAGCCAAAGGTCATGAATTTAAAGATGAATTGTGGATTGCTGCTTGCAAATAAGCATTGTTCGTAGTTGCAGGCATTCGAATCGGGATGATAGAAAGGTCTGTGTAGAAGGCTGAAATAATTTCGGGGGAAAATGAAAACCTGCCAAATGACTTCTGGCAGGAAATAATTCTGGCTTAGCTGTGGACTGCATTGGACTCGAACCAATGACCCCTACCCTGTCAAGGTAATGCTCTGAACCAACTGAGCTAGCAGTCCGTCAAAATCCGGGCGGCAATTTACCCATTTCCCAATGAAAATCAGGATGGCAAATCCAAAATAATTCCATTCATCATCTGCCCGGAAAAATGCGGATTGCAAGTTCTGAAACAAATCCAAAAATCCGGACTCGTAATGAGGGTCAGTTTCAATACCTGGCCATCATGATAATTTTATTCTTATTCAATCGTAAGTCTTTGAGAATTTTGAAGGCATAAAGTCAAATCTTTCAAGAAATTCCCAAAATCGAAACCCTTTTCAGCAAAGCCTGAGGTAAAATTGGGCAAATTCCGGGGCTGCTAAAAATGTTAATATATACAATATTCATTTCGAAATGAGCTTGCTTGGCCCACAATGAATTCATATTCCGGCTAAACAGTATGGAATTAGCCAAATGCACCGGATTCAGATCTGGTAAGCGGGGCTCAGCTCATAAAAAATGGGGATTTCTTTGGCTGCATTATACTCAATTCAAGGTTTTAATTTGTACTTTTGTGTATAAATAAGAAGATAACAGTGAAATAAAAAGAGAATACTATGAATGCGATGCTTACAACTTTGGAGGAAACCGTTCTACAGGATTATAAGTATGGTTTTGTTACTGAAATAGATGCCGACAATGCCCCAAAAGGGTTAAATGAAGATACCATAAGATTCATTTCATCGAGAAAGAAGGAACCTTTGTGGATGCTGGAATGGAGGTTAAAAGCATATCGGCATTGGCTGAAAATGGAAGAACCCAAATGGCCGAATGTGAAATATCCGCCCATCGACTATCAGGATATTATTTATTATTCGGCTCCCAAGCAGAAGGCGAATCTTAAGAGCCTGGATGAGATTGACCCTGAATTGAAAAAGACCTTTGAAAAACTGGGAATATCCCTCGAGGAACAAAAAAGGCTTTCCGGTGTTGCTGTAGACGCCGTGATCGACAGCGTATCCATCGCTACTTCATTCAAGGGCCAACTGGCGGAATTGGGAATCATCTTCTGCTCCATGAGCGAAGCGGTCAGGGAACATCCTGACCTCATAAAGCAATATCTCGGCTCAGTAGTTCCTGCCACAGATAATTATTTCGCCGCCCTGAATTCTGCCGTATTCAGTGACGGTTCATTTTGTTTCATTCCCAAGGGAGTTCGCTGTCCTATGGAACTCTCCACTTATTTCCGAATCAATGCGGAAAATACCGGGCAATTTGAAAGGACCCTGATCATTGCCGAAGAAGGCAGCTATGTGAGTTACCTTGAAGGTTGTACAGCGCCGATGAGGGACGAAAATCAATTACACGCCGCCGTTGTGGAATTGGTGGCATTAGACAATGCTCAAATTAAATATTCAACGGTGCAGAACTGGTACCCTGGCAGCAAGGATGGCGTAGGTGGCATCTATAATTTTGTGACTAAAAGAGGCATTTGCGCAGGGAACCGTGCAAAAATATCATGGACGCAGGTAGAGACTGGCTCTGCCATCACCTGGAAATATCCCAGTGTGATTTTAAAAGGAGATAATTCAATAGGTGAATTCTATTCCGTAGCCGTAACCAACAATTACCAGCAGGCTGACACCGGAACGAAAATGATGCACCTGGGTAAAAATACCCGCAGCCGCATCGTTTCAAAAGGCATATCCGCCGGCTTCAGCAATAATAGCTACCGCGGCCTGGTACATATCGGCAAAAACGCGAAGAATGCCCGCAATCACTCCCAGTGCGATTCATTGTTGCTGGGTGATAAATGCGGGGCCCATACATTTCCTTATATTGAAGTAAAGAATAATGAGGCCGTAGTGGAACATGAGGCCACAACTTCCAAAATTGGCGAAGACCAGATCTTCTATTGTAACCAAAGAGGTTTGGATACGGAGACTGCCGTAGCCCTCATCATCAATGGCTTTGCAAAGGAAGTTATGAACCAGCTGCCCATGGAATTCGCGGTGGAAGCGCAAAAATTGCTGGCCATCAGCCTTGAAGGCAGCGTAGGATAATACAATACCATAATCGTAAACAAAATAAATCATGTTGACCATTCGCAACTTGCATGCAGGAATTGAAGAAAGAGAAATCTTAAATGGAATCAATCTCGAAATAAAGGCCGGGGAAGTACACGCCATTATGGGACCCAATGGATCTGGCAAGAGCACCCTGGCTTCGGTGCTGGCGGGCAGGGAAGGCTATACCGTTTCTCGTGGAAAGGTTGACTTTTTGGGAAAGAATTTACTGGAATTGTCTCCCGAAGACAGAGCCCGCGAAGGTCTTTTCCTCGCGTTTCAATATCCGGTGGAAATTCCTGGCGTTAGTACCACTAATTTCATCAAGACGGCACTGAATGAAATCCGCAAATACCATGGAGAAGATCCCCTTGATGCCGTGGGTTTTCTGAAACTCATGAAGGAAAGGATGAAATTATTGCAGATCGATCAATCGCTCCTCAGCCGCTCCCTGAATGAGGGATTCTCAGGTGGAGAAAAAAAACGCAACGAAATTTTTCAGATGATCATGCTGCAACCCAAACTGGCCATACTCGATGAAACCGATTCGGGCCTGGACATTGACGCTTTGCGCATAGTTGCACAAGGCGTCAACCAATTTCGCAGCAAGGAAAATGGCATACTGGTGGTGACGCACTACCAGAGGTTATTGGATTATATAGTACCGGATTTTGTACACGTCCTTTACAATGGACGCATTGTAAAATCGGGTACCAAGGAGCTCGCTTTGGAACTGGAAGAAAAAGGATATGATTTTATCAAGAATACAACCAGTGAAACAGAACCAGCTTAAGAAAAAGAATCTTATTAATTGGAAGAAATCTAAGAACTCAATGCGCGACATGATGGACCCGGTACAATATTTTACAATTAAGCATCAGCAATTGCAGGATCTGAAGAAGGATTCGGCCTTATCCGTCATCCGTAATAAAGGATTGGAGGCGTTTACAAGGCTTGGGATTCCCACACTGAAGCACGAAGAATGGAAACATACCCGCATCAGCGGACTATTCAATAAAGATTTTGAATTCGCCATTGATCAGGCGGTTCCTTCCTTATCAGACCAGGAAATCAAGGCGCTTCGCCTACCCGGCCACGAAGTAGCCAACGAAATCGTGTTTGTTAATGGCTGCTATTCACCCTCCCTTTCCAGGATCAGCACGGGTGATCATCAATTGCGAATCGTGCCACTCGAAGAGGCCGCCCGGAATGAATACAGGGAATTTGTGAGTAAACACCTGGGGCATAGCGGCAATTATCTCAAAGACGGTATCAATGCTCTCAATACCGCCTTTGCCCACGAAGGAGTGTTCATACATGTTAAAAAGGGCCACGCTATTGAATATCCTATCTACCTCTATCATATTACGGACTCCAGGACCAACAATAATTATTCCCAGGTTCGAAATCTGATTTTGGTGAGTGAACTGGCGCAGGTGCAAATAGTACAGACTTTCGGCACCATTGGACCTCTTGAAAGCTTTGCTAACGAAGTAACTGAAATTGTTGCGGAACGCGATTCGATAACCTCATTCTATAAGATTCAGAATGAAAACAGTAATGCCAACCTGGTGAGCACTACCCATATTCACCAGATCGGAAAAAGCCAGACTCATACGGTGACCATTTCATTGGACGGGGGAATTGTACGCAATAACCTCAATATAGTGCTGGATGCGGAGAATTGTGAATCTCATTTGTGTGGTTTGTATCTAATAAAGGGACAGACTCATGTTGACAACCATACCACGGTTGACAATGTGAAACCCAATTGTTTCAGCAATGAATTGTACAAGGGTATCATGGATGAGCAGGCCACCGGAGTATTCAACGGAAAGATATTTGTACGTCCGCAGGCTCAAAAAACGAATGCCTATCAGTCCAACAAAAACGTATTGCTTTCAAACAAGGCTTCTGTGAATACAAAGCCACAGTTAGAAATATTCGCGGACGACGTAAAATGTTCTCATGGATGCACAGTAGGTAGTCTCGATGAAGAAGCCCTATTCTACCTGAGGTCAAGAGGCATCGGTGAAAAAAAGGCGCAGTCCCTGCTACTGCATGGATTTGCGGCTGATATCCTGGAGGATATCAAGATAAAACCCATCCGCGACTATATTGATCACCTGATTACTGAACGTTTGGAATATGAAGAATCATGATAAAGACTGAATCCATCCAAAGAAATATTGACATAGATGCCATCAGGCAGGATTTCCCCATTCTTAAGAGGAAGGTCAAAGGTTTCCCGCTTGTTTATCTTGACAATGCAGCCACCACACAAAAGCCGGCATCTGTAATTCAGGCTCTCACCGAATATTATTCCGGGTTCAATGCCAATATTCACAGAGGCATACATACTCTTGCCGAAGAAGCCACTGCGGCATTTGAGGCTACCCGCGACGCGGTGCAGCATTTCATGAACGCCGAAGCCAGGGAAGAGATCATTTTTACCCGGGGTACCACCGAAGGGATCAACCTGGTTGCATATGCCTGGGGTAGGCAAAACATCGACGTTGGAGACGAAATCATTATTTCCACCATGGAACATCACTCCAATATTGTTCCCTGGCAGCATTTGTGCGAGGAAAAAGGCGCCATACTAAAAGTAATCCCCATCAATGATAAGGGTGAATTGCTGATGGAGGAATATGAAAAATTATTGAGTGGCAAGACCAGGCTTGTTTCTGTAGTGTATGTATCCAATTCCATGGGAACGGTTAACCCTGTGAAGAGGATTATTGACAAAGCACACCAGGCAGGCGCCATCGTGATGTTGGATGGGGCCCAGGCCGCCGCGCATTTGGATATCGACGTTCAGGAATTGGATTGCGATTTCTTTGCATTTTCCGGACATAAAATATATGGTCCCACCGGCGTTGGAGTTTTGTATGGCAAAAAGCAACTGCTCGAGTCCATGCCCATATTTCAGGGAGGCGGCGAAATGATCAAGGATGTGAGCTTTGAAAAGACTATTTATAATGATCTGCCCTATAAGTTCGAGGCAGGCACTCCCAATATTGCCGACACGATTGCCCTGAAAGCGGCATTGGAATTTATTGACAATATCGGAAAGGAAAATATTAGAAGGCACGAAGATAAACTTGTCACATACGCCACGGGGGAGCTGGAAAAAATACCAGGCCTCAGAATCATTGGAACTGCCACAGATAAGATCAGTGTCGTTTCATTCGTGGTTGACGGAATCCATCCTCAGGACATTGGTATTCTGCTCGACAGCCGTGGCATTGCGGTAAGAACAGGGCATCATTGCACTCAACCGCTTATGGATTGGTTCTGCATCCCGGGAACCAGCCGCGCATCATTTGCCGTGTACAATACAATGGATGAAATTGATGAATTGGTTTTGGGTTTGCACAAAGTGATAAAAATGCTGGCCTGATCAATGAGCAACCAAAAATCCATACAGGCAATAGAAAAGGAAATAGTGGAAGAGTTTTCGCTCTTTGATTCCTGGAACGATAAATATGAATACATCATTGACCTGGGAAAAAAATTGGCCGTACTGGATGACCAGTATAAGAAGGATATGAACAAAGTGAAGGGTTGCCAGTCAACTGTGTGGCTGGTGGCAGAGAGCCGCGAAGGAAGAGTTTATTTTAAGGCCGATAGTGATGCCGTGATAGTAAAAGGCCTGATCAGTATGCTTATCCGCGTATTGTCGGGTCATACGGCGGATGAGATACTTGAAGCCAGGCTGGATTTCATTCAGCAAATCGGAATGACAAGCCACCTTGCGCAAACCCGCTCCAACGGCTTGCTGTCAATGGTAAAGCAAATGAAAAATTTTGCGCTGGCTTTTAAATTGCAACAATCATTGGTAAAGAAATAGAATATGGACGACGAAGCATTAAGAGAAAAGGCGATTGCCACTTTGCAAACCATATATGATCCGGAAATACCGGTAAATATCTATGAACTGGGATTAATCTATGAGGTCAACATCCTGCCGGTGAGAAATGTGGAAATTGTAATGACGCTTACGGCGCCCAGTTGCCCTGCGGCACAATCCCTGCCCGTAGAAGTGGATCAGAAGCTGAGACTGATTGAAGGCATTGGCGAAGTACATGTTGCCGTTACCTGGAATCCGCCCTGGGACAGATCCATGATGAGTGAAGCGGCGCAGTTGGAATTAGGGATGATGTAAGAATTGAAAATTATTTGAATCAGGATTTCGATCAATTATCTAAAACAAAAAATATTATGGCCAGAATAAGTATCGACAGTCTGATTGGGAACGATGGTCCCAATTATTCTGAAATCATAGTGACACCTTATAGGGAAGAGCTCACAAGCGCGGGCTTTGAACAAATGCTCACGCCGGATGATGTGGACAAAGTATTGAACAGAAACGACGATAAGACCGTGCTGGTGGTGCTGAATTCTGTTTGCGGATGTTCCGCCAGAGTTGCAAGACCCGGCACTCTATTGTCATTATTCAATCCGCAGGTACCCGATATAAGGGCTACGCTTTTTGCAGGAATGGAAAAGGAAGCGGTGGCACATTTCAGGGAAAAATATTTGAAAGGCCTTACTCCTTCTTCCCCCAATATCGCGGTTTTCAAGAATGGCCAGCTGCTCCATATTTTGCACCGCTACCAGATTGAAACCAAATCGGCTGGCGACATTGCAGCAGAGCTGGTTGCCGTGTATAACAGGGAAAGCACCAAAAAGAATTCCGAAGAAGAGATTAGTCAACTCCGCCAGCTTTTCATTGAAAAATACAAAGCCGATCCATTGAAGTCAGCAACTCAATAAAGTAATTTATGAAAATAACGGCACAGGAAGAATACGGATTGCGGATCATGCTGCGCATCGCGCGTTGCGAAGACCCTCAGGGCATGAGTATTCCCCAATTGAGCGAGGCGGAGGGCCTGTCAACTCCTTATGTGGCCAAACTCACAAGGCTGCTGCGCATAGCAGGATTTATCAACAGTACGCCGGGTCATAAGGGAGGTTACCTGCTGGCCACACCCGCAGACAGAATCAATGTGAACGAAATGCTCAAGGCGATGGGCGGGGCACTTTTTGACAGAAAATTTTGCGGCACCCATTCCGGGGCTCTCAACCTCTGCACTAATTCCGTTGATTGTTCAGTTCGCTCATTGTGGCAGATAATCCAATATAATATTGATCAGCTGCTGGATAAGGTAACCCTGCAGGATCTCATAGGATCAGAAAAAGGAGCAGAGAAATTACTGTCTCATGTTACCCTGCTGAATGAAAAAGAAGCATTTGGTTAAAAGGCTTCGCTTACTGCGGCATCTTAGCTCTGTTTGCCCCCGATCAATCAATTCAAGATCTCAGAATCCTTATGAGACAGGCCTCAATCGGCTTAAATAGAATTTGACCATCAAGCCCCGGTATATCTACACAGAATTGTCAAGAACCCATTATATATCTAAAATGACCTGATACGCCAAACCAGGATATGGTCAGTTGATCAGAGTCTTTTATTGCCTAAAGTCATATAAAAGTAAAAAAGTACCTTTATACTATTAATCGGATTTTTTGTATATTTTTGCTTTTAGAACAAATTCAATTAAAATGGAAAATACAATCAACCTTGACGTTACAGTTCTCGAGCCTAGGCAGAAACATCCCACTATTTTTGCCAGTTACGATTCGCTGGAACCCGGCAATAGCCTGATCATTCACAATGATCATGATCCGAAACCTCTTTATTACCAGCTATTGGGTGAGAGGGGAAATGCATTTGTATGGGAATACCTTGAAGAAGGCCCGCAAAAATGGCGCGTTAAAATAACCAAGCGTAAGCCCGGCTCAACCGGTGTAACTATCGGGGAGATGGCGGCGGCCGATTATAGGAAAGCACAGGTATTCAAGAGATATGGTCTCGATTTCTGCTGTGGCGGCAAGAAAACATTGGCGGAAGCCTGCTCGAGAAAAAATGTACCACTCGCACAGGTTGAAAATGAATTGAAAATCCTGGAGCAAACACCCGCGAACCCCCCATTCAAGTTCAATGATTGGGAACCTGATTTCCTGGCTGATTTTATTGAACAAAACCATCATCAATACGTAAAAAAATCCCTCCAGCCTGTCAGGGAATTGGCCACCAAAGTTGCAAGGGTTCATGGAACACGCCACCCTGAAACCGTAAAGGTTGCCGCGGCTTTTATTGAAATCTCTGATGAATTGGAGTCGCATATGATGAAGGAAGAACAAATCCTTTTTCCCTATATCAGGAATCTTGTTCAACAAAAAAAGACGGGTGATGCATCTGGACCTTCAGCATTTGGTTCCGTAAACCATCCAATCAATATGATGGAAATGGAGCATGAGTCAGTTGGCAGGAATATGGATCTGATTCATCAACTAACAGGAGCTTTCAGCCTTCCGCCTGACGCCTGCTCCTCTTATTCTTTATTGTATAACTGGCTTCGTGAATTTGAGGAGGACCTTCACCAGCACGTACACCTCGAAAACAATATCCTGTTTCCCAAGGCCATTGAACTGGAGAAACAAATAGGATAAGAGGGAAAGCGGGCTGCAATGCCTGAATGGAAATAGTCAATTGATCATAAATATTTTGATTCTTAATGCTCATGAAAATTTCTGCTAACACCAAGATCGCTGCATTGCTCAAACACAATATGGCTTCTCTTGACGCCATTATAGCGATCCACAGAAAATTCGAAAAACTGAAAAACCCCGTACTCAGAAGATTAATGGCCGGCCGCACCTCCATAGCGCAGGCAGCAAAAATCGGCAACGTTCCTGTCAGAGATTTTTTTGCCGCCCTTGTACCCCTCGGCTTTGAACCAGATGAAACTGAACCCATAAGGATGAATAACAACAAGGGAGGAGCGCGGCCGGCCTTTTTTCAAAATCTTGCAGCCGACAAAATAGTGTCGCTTGACGTAAGACCTTTACTGGAGAAAAACGATGATCCGCTCCAGCTTATCATGAAAACAATTCATGCCCTGCCCAAGCCTCATGTGCTAAAACTCATCAACAGCTTCGAACCTACGCCACTGGTAGCCCTGCTTGAAAAAAAAGGATATATTTCCTACAGTGAATGGATTGACGCGAATACCGTGCATACTTATTTTGGATTGGCCAACGGGAATGCGGAGCCGGTTGCCATTGCGGACATAGAATCCCTAAGGGACTGGGATGGGCTCCTGGAAAAGTTCCAAGGGCATATGAAATCTATTGATGTTCGCCACCTGAAAATGCCAATGCCCATGCATACCATTCTTGAGGAGCTGGATTTGCTGGAGGATGGTCAGGCTCTATATGTCTATCACAAGCGGGTTCCGGTTTACCTCATCGACGAATTGAAGTCCAAAAAATACGAATACAGTTTCAAAGAGATTGGTCCCGGTGAAGTACACCTGCTCTTTTGGAAACAATGACAAGATAATGACAACCCCTTCCACATCAAATCCCGCACAAAAAACCACATCCTGGAAATCCGTAACACCATTCTACGGTTACGCTGCCCTATCATTCCTGTTCCTAACCATACTCTTATTATTTTCTACCGATGCCTTGAAGGGCCATTTTTTTCAGCCCCGCATTTTGGCTCTCACGCACCTGGCAACATTGGGCTGGGGCACCATGATCATACTTGGCGCCAGTCACCAACTGATTCCGGTAATGGTGGATGGTTCTGTTTACAGTGAACGTCTTGCAAGAGCCAGCTTTTGGGTAACCGGAATTGGAATCCCTATTTTGGTATGCAGTTTCTGGCATTTCACTACCAACTGGCCTATGCAATTGGGTGCAGTATTGGTCCTTACCGGCATTTCAATATTTTTAATAAATGTCTTGATGAGTATCCCGGCAAATAAGCCGCCATCCATTCAGATCTATTTCCTGGCAACCGCTGCATGCTGGCTATTCTTAACAGCTTTGGCGGGCGCTTTACTGGCATTTAATTTTACATATCCTATTTTCAGCAGGCCACATCTCCATTATTTGCGACTGCATGCGCATATGGGACTGGGAGGCTGGTTCTTATTATTGGTGATTGGCGTAGGTTCCAGGCTCATACCCATGTTCATGATTTCAAAATATACAAACGACAGGCTCCTCTGGTGGGTTTACGGCCTCATTAACCTTTCCCTGATCCTCTTCATAACAGACGGGTTCATCACTGGCATATCCACACGGAGTTTTGTTTATTTGTTGCTGGGTTTTTCCGGTGTTTTGCTTTTTGCCAATTATTGTTATAAAGCCTGGCGGAAACGGATTAGAAAAAAACTGGAAGTGCCAATGCAGTTTGCCATGGTAGCAGTGGGATTATTGATTTTGCCATTGATAGCAGCGTCAATGCTGATCTTCCAGATCCTGACTGAAAACCAGTTTGCAATAAGACTAACAATAGTATATGGAAGTCTGTTCCTGTTGGGATGGATGACTGCGCTTATCCTGGGTATGACCTTCAAGACATTACCCTTCATTATCTGGAACAAAGTATATTTTGGGCTTACGGGAAAGAAGGCTGCCCCATCTCCGAAAGATATGGTTAATGCCAGGTTGCTCCAATGGCAAATGGCCTTTTACTTCCCGGCATTGATCTTGTTTGAACTAGGGATATTATTCTCAAATGGATATCTTATCAAATCCGGTGCGTCACTTTTCCTGCTGACGGCCATAGTCTATAACGTAAATGTGGGAGCATTATTAATGCATAAAATAAAACCAGGTTCAAATAAATGACCTATATATCAAACAATCCGGGCCTTGCAGCCAGGGCGATCGAGAGCCTAAAATCAGTATACGATCCCGAATTGGGGCTGAACGTAGTCGATCTGGGTTTGATCTATCAATTGGATTTTGACGAATCCAATCGAACGGTATATGTGCAAATGACGCTGACTACCCGATTCTGTCCGATGGGCGACTCAATAACCATGGGTGTGCGCCAGGCAATGGAGATGGCATTCCTTGGTTATGCAATTGACCTGCAGCTTTCTTTTGAACCACCCTGGACCTCTGCGTTGATTTCAGAAGAAGGCAAAAAGCAACTGGGACGATAATATGCTATCCCATACCTGCAAAGCAGCCGTGAAAGCGGTGTTATATCTGGCCACCAGGGCAAACACCGGAAATAAGAGCGGCATTAAAGAAATTGCCGAAGCCATCCAGGCTTCCGAGCATACTTCTGCCAAAATGTTACAGCTATTGGCAAAGAGGGAGATCATTCATTCAGTAAAAGGGCCCACAGGTGGGTTTTACATTTCAAATGAGCAGTTACACCAGCCCGTTATAAACATCGTCAATGCCATTGACGGCCCGGCTATTTTCCATGAGTGTGGTTTGGGACTGAGCACCTGTTCCGAAACTCATCCTTGCCCCATTCATGATCAGTACAAAGTAGCCAGGGAAATAATTAGAGATCTTTTTCAGCAGACTACCATACAGACGCTCGCTCAAAAACTGGAAAGCGGCGATGCATTTATTTCCGATAAAATTCTACTTTAAGAGTAAGAGCCATTGTCAATGGTATAACTTTGTACCCACCCATATATCATATTAACCTCTTGCGATTTATCCGAACAAAGGATTTTACAGATTACCTAAATACCATGACTCATGCCTAAGAATAGCGCAGGCATTCTGCTTTACAGGGTTAAAAACAAGCTTACGGAAGTGTTGCTCGTTCATCCAGGCGGACCATTTTGGGCAAAAAAGGATTTGGGAGCCTGGTCAATTCCAAAAGGAGAATTCGAAGAAAATGAAGACCCTCTGAATGCTGCTAAAAGAGAAACAGAAGAAGAATTGGGAACAAAAGTGGCAGGAGAGTTTTTTGAATTGACTCCCGTAAAATTAAAAAGCGGAAAAATGATTTTTGTCTGGGCCTTGCGGCAAAACTTGGACTCTTCAAAGATCAGCAGTAATAATTTTGAAATGGAATGGCCACCAAAATCGGGGGTTAAAAAGAGTTTTCCTGAAGTTGATAAAGCTGCATGGCTGAACATGAACGAAGCCAGAAAAAAAATCAATCCGGGGCAAAGAAGGTTGTTGGATGATTTGGAAAGAATACTTGAGGAGCGAAGGAATGCCAGTTAGAAAAGTGCAAATAAATTAATTCTTAGCCTTCCTGCAATGGCCAGTCTCCACCTCATTCTGAATCATTTCATTTTGGATGGAAGCCTGATTATCTTTCCTGCCACCATGAAAACGCCCTTCCCCAGATGGTGAATCGTCTGCGGGTGCTTTATCTCAGGATTGATCCATGCTTTCACAACTTCAAGCACGAAGAAGTTGTATTTATTAACCATACTTGTATCCACTACCTTACATTCGAGGTTGGCATAGCATTCGCTAATGAGTG
>CALFNL010000347.1 GCA_937902875.1 uncultured Bacteroidota bacterium
AAAAAAATAAAGACGACTGCAGGATATGCTGCCCAGGATGCAAAAAAAACTCATGAAAGCTCTTTTATTCCCTTTGTAATCGGCAATGGACGACAGGATAGGAGATAGAAAGGCAACAATGAGTATTCCAACGGCAAAGGTATAATCGTAGAGTGAGGAATTGACAAAACGCCTTCCGAGGAAATGCACATAGTCCACCGTATTCTTGTCTTTGTCACCCGTTATAGCCACGTAATAAGCCGGGAAAATAGTTGTAGTGATCACCAGATTATACACCGAATTGGCCCAATCATACATCACCCATCCGTTCGCTATTTTTCTTGAATCAGATTTCATGCCGGCAATTTTCTGAGATCAAACATGAGCATAAATTAAACTATTCAAACATTCAATCAATGAACTACCCACACAACAAAACCCATTCTATTTCTTAGGGTATGGTAGCAGTTTAGTAAAATGCGCATCCGTCTTCAGTGAATTCGATAGACATTATGAGTGCCATCTTATTTGATATAGCCTGTCAGAATTAGAATGAGCAAAATGATACCGGCCACTATCCGGTAAATTCCGAATAGTCTGAAACCGTGTTTTTGGAGAAAACCAATAAAAAATTTAATAGCCAGAACAGCCACTACAAATGCAACTATATTCCCGATCGCCAGCAATTTGATCTGCTCCACATGAATATTTTTGTAGTCTTTCAACAATTTATAACCCGTAGCCGCGATCATGGTAGGCACTGCCAGAAAGAATGAGAATTCCGCGGCCAGGCTTCTGCTTAGCTTTTGCTGCATGCCTCCCACAATGGAAGCCGCACTCCTGCTCACGCCCGGTATCATGGCAATACATTGCCAGATCCCAATTATGAATGCCTTGCCATAAGAAATTTTTTCTTCTTCATGAATGGTTGCTTTCCCGAAGATTGAATCAATAAAAAGCAATATCACACCACCCGCCAGCATGGTGATGGCCACCGTGAGCGGACTATCCAGCAAGGCGTCAATTTTTTTGTTGAATATGAAACCCAGTACAATTGCAGGTATCACGGAAATGAGCAATTTCAAATAGAATTGCCATCTCCTGAAGTCAATGAATTTTTTCCAGTACAATACTACCACGGAAAGGATGGCGCCCAATTGTATGGCCACGGTATACGTCCTGCTGAAATCAGTGGAAGGAATGCCTAAAAGCCTTTCGGCAATGATCATGTGTCCGGTTGACGAAATGGGAAGGAATTCCGTTATCCCTTCAACAATGGCAATGATGATGGCTTGCATGCTGTCCATTGGGCTGCATTGTTTTTTTTATGATTGATATTCAGATCAAAAAAAAGATCAGGTGGTAAAAATAGGGGATAAGTGAATAGGTTTCGGTGTGCCACCCTTCTTTTATTGGAGACCATGCATTGCTTTTTATTAATAGAATTAATCCTATTAAACAAATTGGAAATCGGCTATTGCAATATATCATGAATGGAATCAAACCCCCACACTATGGCCTGGGTTTGCGCATGATGGCATACACTTCTATAAGAAGCCCGAGGATGATCAGGATTGGGGCAACGGTGATCCTCCTTGCGCTATAAACTTCTTTATAGTCAAACATTTTAGGATCCTGAGTTTTGCCACCTGCCATTAACAGAAGCCCTAGTATAACCACGGCGCCGCCAATGATCATCCAGGTATAATTCTTTTTGTCGAATATGGCATTTTCCTGTTTCTTATCTGTCATATAATCATATTGAGACTGCAATATAAAACTATTACCAAAAATCCTGTAATCGCCATTAACCTTGGTCGAATTCACTAGTACAGATCGTCCAGTTTCATTTTCAGGTATTTGATCACACTGCGATGGGTGCTGATAAATGTAATGCTGATCCCTGTTATGATGATTGCCATGAATAACAGACCGAGCAAGGTATAGTCTCTCAGGGCCTTGATTTCAGGCAACCATTGCTCAACTGCGAAAATAAAAAGCAATAATACCCCTATAGCAATAAGGGCGCTGAAAAATCCATTCACAATTGCCTTCCCGTCAAAAGGCTTGGAAATAAACCACCTGGTGGCGCCTACCATTTGCATGGTCTTGATGAGAAAACGGTTGCTGAACATAGCCAGCTTGATGGTATTATCTATCAGGAATATCACGAGGATGGCCAGAAGTGTTACGGCTACCACCAAAACCCAGCCAACCTTCCTCACTACATTGTTTAAGTTAGTTACCACCGCGTCGGGATATTTCACTTCTCCCACTATGATGTTCTGGCTGAGATCGGCAACTATCAGGTTCAGCGTGTCTTTGTTTACGTAGTTGGGCTTAAGATAGAAATCGATGCTGGCAGGTAATGGATTATAATCTAAGACCTTGGTCCAATCTTCATTATTGTCTTTCAGAAATCTTTCCCTTGCCATGTCTTTGGTCACATATTCGGTTTTTGCGGCATATGGTTTTAATTCTATGTAAGATTGCAGGGAATCAATATCCTTTTGAGGGGCATTTTCTCTAAGATATACCTGCACCTGAACGCTACCGCGGAAATAGTGCTCCAACTTGCTACCGTTTATCAGAAACCAACCCAAAATACCAACCAGGATCAGGAGGGAAGCCACGCCAAGGACGCTGAAAAAATAGGATGGTTTACTTCTTTTCATAGAGGTTTTGCTGATTTCTCCCATGCGCTAGGATTAATTGGTTTGTGTAATGGAATCAACGCGGGGCACAGATTGGTATAGGAGCAAAAATAGCGGTTTTAGCTTTCCAATCCGTATTTTTGTCCCCCTCTTAACGGATGCTCAACCAGATTATTTTCAGGAGATTGAGGGATTTAACTTTTTCTCAACGCCAAATCAATAAGCGGAAGCATTCAGCAGGAGTAAGGTTAGGAGCTGCCAAGCGATTGCCGGAACGCCGGCTATCTTTGATGCCGGGCACACAGGGGATGATCGGTGGTTCAGCAAACCGGGAAAGACTTAAAAAATTATAATCAGATCAATGGAGTACAATTTCAGGGAAATAGAAAAAAGATGGCAGGAAATCTGGAAAAAGGATAATGTCTACAAGGTGAATAATGATTCCCCAAAGCCCAAATATTATGTACTCGATATGTTCCCCTATCCCAGCGGGGCAGGCCTCCATGTTGGCCATCCCCTGGGGTATATAGCCAGCGATATTTATACCAGATTCAAAAGACTGAAAGGGTTCAATGTATTGCACCCGATGGGTTACGATGCCTTCGGCCTGCCGGCGGAACAATACGCGATAGAGCATGGAATCCATCCCGCCTTGAGCACTGAACAGAATATTAATAATTTCCGCAGGCAATTGGATAATATCGGCTTTTGTTTCGACTGGAGCCGCGAAATTCGAACCAGCGATCCCAAATACTATAAGTGGACACAATGGATTTTTCTGCAACTTTTCGACAGTTGGTATAACAGGAAGAGTCAAAGGGCAGAACGAATTTCCACCCTTGTGAAAATATTTGAAAAAGAGGGCAATTGCAATACCGAATATCCGGGCATGAGCTCCGGAAATAACGGTGTGGACCACTTCACTGCGGCAGAGTGGAATTCCTTTAATGATTCAAAGCAACAGGAAATTCTGATGGATTATCGCCTGGCCTATTGCGGTTATGGCGAAGTGAATTGGTGCGAGGCGCTCGGTACCGTGCTGGCCAATGACGAAGTGATCAACGGACTCAGTGAGCGTGGGGGCCATCCCGTTATCAAGAAGAAACTGAGGCAATGGTACCTGCGCATCACAGACTATGCGGATCGCTTGCTGGAAGGTTTGGATAGGGTGGAATATAGCGAAGCCATGAAAGAAATGCAGACAAACTGGATAGGAAAGAGCTATGGGGCGGAGATAGATTTTAGCATAATCAATCCTGGCGAAGTCCCCTCACACCTTGCCGGTGAAATGGGAGCGGCGAACCAGTCGGGAGATTCTTTCAGGCCGGCATCCGAAAGGCAGGAGCTCCCAAAGGTGGGAGATAATATTCCGGGCGATGAATCCAATAAAACGGTACTCAGGGTTTATACCACCCGTCCCGATACCATATTCGGCGTGGATTTCATGGTGATAGCGCCGGAACATGAACTGGTGGAAAAGATTGTTACACAGGAGCAGAAATCTGCAGTGGAAGACTATATTGCTTACGTGAAAAGCCGGAGCGAAAGGGAAAGGATAGCCGAAAAAAAGATAACGGGCTGCTTTACCGGCGCTTATGCGGCAAATCCTTTTAACGGGAGAGCCATTCCGGTCTGGATAAGTGAATATGTGCTGGCCGGCTATGGTACTGGCGCCATCATGGCCGTGCCCTGTGGAGATGAACGGGACCATAAATTTGCGAAGCATTTCAATATTCCCATTACCAATATTATCGGAGATCATTATAATGGTCAGGAAGCCAATTCCACCAAGGATGCAGTGCTTCAGAACAGCGGCTTCCTAAATGGCATGCCCATGCGCGACGCGATTGACGTGGTGATTAAAAAACTGGCGGAACTGGGTATCGGAAAGAAAAAAGTGAATTATAAAATGCGTGATGCCGCATTTAGCCGCCAGCGTTATTGGGGAGAACCATTTCCGATAGTATGGAAGAATGGCATCGCCTGTGCGCTTCCGGAAAACGAGCTACCGGTAGTATTACCTCCTATGGAGGATTTGAAACCGGGTCCGGATGCTGAAGGCCCCCTTGCAAATCTCGAGCACTGGAAGCATTACGAGGGAGGGATCAGGGAGGTGAATACGATGCCCGGTTATGCCGGATCCAGTTGGTATTTTCTCCGGTATATGGATCCGCATAATGACAAAAGCTTTTGCAGCAGAAAAGCCTCTGACTACTGGGGTCAGGTTGACCTGTATATTGGCGGAACCGAACATGCAGTGGGCCATTTGTTGTACAGCCGTATGTGGACAAAAGTTCTGTATGACCTGGGTTATATCGGCCATGATGAACCCTATCGGAAACTGGTGAACCAGGGAATGATACAGGGGAGCAGCAGGCATGTTTATAGATTCGATTTTCACCTTAAGGAGGATATTCCCATTGCGATTGATTTTCCCATCCTGGTTTCAACAAACCTCATAGAAGAATTTAAGAACGATGAAGACAGGCTGGCGCAAAAAATAGCTTCATCAATAGCTCAGTTTGGAGGTGGCGATATCCATGACCTTTTTTCCTCCTTTGGTTTTTCGAGGCTGCATGTGGATGTAAATATTGTAAACGGAGTGGAGTTGAACATCAATTCATTCAGGAATTGGAGACCTGAATATTCCAATGCCTGTTTCATTCTTGCCGACGGTTCAGTTTCTTCACCAGGATCATCCCAACCAAAAGCAGCCTATATCTGCGGGGTTGAAGTTGAAAAGATGAGCAAGAGATATTACAATGTGGTTAACCCCGATGATATCGTATCCAAATTCGGCGCCGATACTTTCCGTATGTATGAAATGTTTCTGGGGCCCGTAGAACAGAGCAAGCCCTGGGAAACCAAAGGGATTGAAGGAGTTCACCGCTTCATCAAAAAATTATGGCGCCTTTTTTACGACGAGGTAAAAGGAAAATCCTGGAATGAAGAAAAACCCAATGAGCAGGAACTGAAAATATTGCATAGAGCCATCCGGAAAGTTGAGGAGGATACGGAAAGATTTTCATTCAACACGGGCGTAAGCGCATTCATGGTATGTGTGAATGAACTGACCGAGATTAAATGCCATAAGCGTGAAATATTGGAAACGCTATTGATCATGCTCACGCCTTATGCGCCGCACGTGTGTGAAGAATTATGGCATGCATTGGGAAATAAGACAACCATCCTGGATGCGGCCTTTCCAAAATGGGAGCAGAAATATCTTCAGGAATCATCCAAAATATATCCAGTTTCAATTAATGGGAAACTGCGTACTCAGATTAACATCAGCCTGGAAGCCACGGAGCAGGAAGTGGAACAGATCGTTCTGCAAAATGAAATAGTGCAAAAATGGCTGGGAGGAAAATCTCCCAAAAGGCTGATCTACGTGAAAAGCAAGATGATTAACGTGGTGCTGTAGTCTTGGACCCCGGTGGCAGGAACCGGATCACGGCGCTCGTCTGCTCCGTACTCTCGAGTCTCGCCTCGTAACGTTTATTATCCACTATCGCCACCATGAACGAGGTATTGGGAGGTATGGAGCCCAGGTTTTCTGCTACCATGATGAGTTCGTTATCATCCTTCAGGTCATGTACCGCCAGTTTAACTGTATAAGCGGTATCGCTCAGTCGTATATGTTCAAATATCAAACGCTGGTTCAGAAAAAGAGAAATAGAATCCCCGTCAATTTCGGCATTGTCATAAAAACGGAGTTCGATCGAATCACCTGCCAATGGTATTTCGGTTGAAATGATTTTTTTGCGACTAACCATTTTTTCTTCAATGCTCATGGGCCCTGGCGCAGGCGGAACATTTATTTTGGTTGCGGGAATATTTCTTGCCACGGGTCTTTCAACGGGTGAAATAACTGCGTGTGAAGTCTGTTCAGGCGCGGCATTTTCGGGTAGGCCTGCAGGATTCTCCACGGGTTCGGCTCCCGCAATTGCATTCACACTGTCTATCATGTAAGGATCATTTGCCCCTGCCGTATAATTTTCTATGATAAAGTCCCATTCATCGCTGAAATAAGGGCCACCCGATTTTTGGAGGTCCACTGTTCCACCTGCCCTGCTCTGGTCTTCTTTAGGTGCGCATGTTCCATTTAACCAGAGTTTATCGCCACCCGGACAACTGAAATCGGCATTGGACAATAATGCGCCCTGTTTGACGGATCCGAAAACTGCACCCTGTGTTTTTTCTTCGATCAATTGATCATCCCACCAAACTACTGTGTTTTCCTTGCTGTTGAAATAACCTTTGATAGAATAACGCCGGTAGTTTCTTCCGGATTCAAAATAATAGGAAGTTCCAGTGAGGCTGTCACCCTTTTGAACGATCTTGAGCTCCACTTTTTTCTTGTTGATTCTTCCTTCCCATACCCCCGTTATCTGCTGGGCAATTACGGCTCCATTCCCGAAACAGGCCGTGAGTAAAAACACACCAATGACTCTTAATATTTTCAAACGATTCTGTTTTTAAAAGTTGGATGGAATGAGAAAATAACGCCCGGGAATATTATATATTTCCTGGAAAATGTTAAAGCCCTGCCATTTCGGTAATAAATTCAGCATTAATTGATATTTAGGTTCTTAGTTCGGAATTATGAGGTTTGGCATACGCTGAATTCGCCTGGATGATCCTTTCTGAAAATTACCCGAATTTGGTGGCACCATAACTCACTAATCATCTCAGTTTTCCCTGATTTGTTTGCATGCTACAGGGAATGGATTAAATAAATCCGCTGCCAGGAATTTTTGCATTGCCTAAAAATATCTCAATGATTTTACTTGTGAATTTGCCTCTTCGCACATCATGGAGGAGGGTCCAGCCACATTGCAAAGGAATCGGCGGATCACTGCATGAATCACTAATTTTGAAAGATGTCCTCACAATTTGAAAATATCACCCGCCGGCACCAGCATTTTTTTTGCCCGGTTTTGAAATTTGATCCTTTGAATGAAAAGTTGATCCGTCTTGACTTTTCGGAAAATAACAGGGAACTGTCAGTCGAGGTCTTTTCAGACACTCAAAAATTTGCGCACTACCTTGAAAAAAAACTGAGCGCGGCAAATGCAAAATTTGGAATAGGAGGCTATGCCGAAAATAGGATCCTGTATAACCGCAGCGAGCTATTTGACCAAAAGCTCCCTGGTGAAGAACCACGAAGGATTCATTTGGGAATTGATATATGGGGAGAGGCAGGAACGCCGGTGTTTGCATTCATGGGAGGTATGGTGCACAGCTTGGCATTCAACGACCGTTTTGGCGACTATGGCGCCACAATGATATTATTGCACCAACTGGATGGATTTCCTTTCTATACTTTATACGGTCATTTGAGTTTGCAGGATATCAGTCGGCTCATTCCCGGCAACTATGTTTCCATCGGGCAGGAAATAGCTCATTTTGGGTCAATGGAAGAAAATGGTCATTGGCCGCCACACTTGCATTTTCAGGTGATCCTGGAAATTGGAATGTATCGCGGAGACTATCCGGGTGTAGCCAGATTTTCCGAAAGGGAAAAATGCCTGGCCAATTCTCCCGATCCGGATCTCATCCTGCAGATGATGCAATATGTTTGAAATGAGAGGCATGGAACCAGGTTTGCGTAAATAGTTCTTGCTATTTGCCGATTTTTTTTATAGCTTTTACTATTCTCCTACTAGCCCTATCCGCGAAATAATCATTCTTCATCATTAAAACCATCTCTTATGGCATTCAACCTCATTGAAACTGTGCAGGGCCTTTTCAATAATGAGCTGGTCCGTAAAGCCGCCTCTCAGTTCGGTGAATCTGAAGGAGGAATTCAAAAATCCCTTGGTGCAACGATCCCTGCTGTGTTAACCGGATTATTGCAAAAGGCCGGGAGCAGCGATGGAGCGTCGGAAATTCTGAATATGGCCAAGCAAGCGCTCGGGTCTGGGGTGCTCTCCAACCTTGGAGGACTTCTGGGAAGCCAGGGGAGTGGTAGTAGCAGTCCGGCAATTAATTTGGCCAAGGGTTTATTGGGAGATAAACTCAACAGCATTACAAACCTGATAGCCAGTTATGGAGGAATTAAAAATACATCTGCGGCCTCATTGGTGAATCTTGCGGCCCCCGCGGCAATGGGCGCTGTTGGAAAATATGCAAGCGACAATGGATTGGGAGTTGCAGGCGTTGGTTCTTTCCTGGCTACCCAAAAAGATTCTATCCTGAAAGCCATTCCATCAGGGTTTAATATTGCAGGAGCACTGGGCTTGGGAAGCCTGGGAGAAATAGGCTCAAAACTGAGTTCCATGGTGTCGGACGCCGGGGGAAAAATGATTGGGTCCGCAGGTGCACAGGCCGAAAAATTGGGACCGAAAATGAAATGGCTGCTGCCCGTTCTCCTCATCATCCTGGCAATTGCATTCATTCTATACCTTATCCGGGGATGCGGAGGAAATAAAGTTGAAACCGTGCCAATGCAAGACACTACAACCATGGCTCCTGCCGTGGCTCCACCCGCCGGTGCAGCTACTGGAGCAAGGGAATCAACAAAAGTGAAATTGCCAAGCGGCACCGAACTGGATGCTTTCAAAGGTGGAGTAGAAGATCAGCTGGTCAATTTCTTAAATGATCCCAACGCCAAAGCGGGCAGAGATGTGTGGTTTGATTTTGATGAATTGAATTTTGAAACAGGCAGTGCAACAATTACAACGGAGAGTCAAAATCAGGTTAGGAATATTGCAGCCATATTGAAACCTTTTCCAAAGTGAAAATAAAGATCGGTGGCTACACCGATAAATCAGGTGACTCGGCTGCGAATCAAAAATTGTCACTGGAACGCGCAAACGCAACACTTGCGGCTATCAAAGCCGCGGGCGCCAATCCGAAGCAATTAGTGGGTGCAGAAGACTATGGTTCCATGTTTGCAAAGGCCAACGCTACCGCACCCGACGAAGAGCGGAAAAAAGACAGGAGGATCGCCGTGAGTGTAAGGGAAAAATGATGAGGGCAAGCGGGAGATGCCGCCAAAAACGAGTGGATCACAGTTGGTTATTTCCGGAATCAGGATTTTTCTGTGAAGGCACTCACCAGGTAGCGCCATTCCTGGTCAAGTGTTTCATCCGGCATTGCTTTACCGGCACGAGCATACCAATAGGCGGCATTTCCCAAATCACCTTCCTTGCGATGAAGGTAGGCATGCACCCGTGCCGCTTCTTTGTCATTCATATCCTGTATGATTTCATGGGCTTTTTCCCAGTTGCCATTAGCATCAAACCACAGAGACCTTAAGTAGTGGGAGCTGCTTTCAGGAGGGGCCTTTTCAGACAGGGAATTGATGAAGATATCCTGTTTCAATGTGAATAAATTCAGATTCAGTAATAATAGTTGCAATAGAAACCCTGCTGCAGAAATTAATTTATGATTTCAGCAATTTAAAAGCATGGGTCCATTCGTTTCTCAGGAATCCCGGGATACACCATAGCATACAAAGTGGTTCTATGGCGCGGGCGGCCTCCGCCTTACCCATGTCTTCCGTATCCCAACCAAATGCAGTAAGGATCTCCGTTACTTTTTTCCTGGCTGCATCATTATTCCCGCAAATGAACATGGTTGGTTTACCGGTTTTGAACATGGGCTTATACATTTGCGCATTTCCTACGCTATTGAAGGCTTTTACCATTTGTGCTGTTGGTATAAGCTTCTGAATGCGTTCCATCAGGGACTCATCCAGATTAGTGAAGAATTTTAAAACACCGTTTTCAGGAGGAGCGGCGGCAATTGGGTTGGTGGTATCAATTACTATCTTACCCGCGAAATTTTCAAGGCCTGCCAAACGGATAACATCCAAGGTGGCAAGGCCATTTGTTGCCAAAACCAATATTTCGCCAAATTGGGCGGTTTCGGCAAAACTGCCTGTCTGCCCCTTGGAATTTTCCTTTTTCCATTGCACTACTTCGTTTTTGGAAGTATTGCGCGTACCCAGTTGTACCTGGTATCCTTCCAACAAAAATGCGCTTCCCAACACCCTTCCCACCGGGCCTGAGCCAATGATCCCTACTTTCATAAAATCTAGGTTTAGATAAATTAACAATTGAAATCTAATAGGAGTTCATCCTTTACCTGTTTATCTTTTGTAGCCCCCTTGAAGAATTTTACTGAACCATCTATGGATTTCACTCCAGCCCAGCAGGAAAACTGTATCTCAATCATAGATCCTGGAAATTCTTAATAAAAGTCTTCATGTACTGCCTTTGCACCGGCAAATAAACTGAAGCCTTGCTTTTGATGACCTGCTCAGACTGGACAAATGATTTTGCCACCAGTTCGTTCCTGCCATTTTCTACCATGGCATCCAGCAGTTCCTCCGTTATTTCAGGGTGAAATTGTAAGGCAGCTATTTGAGTACCATACAAAAAACCCTGGTTGTTGCAAGCGCGGGTAGAAAATAAATGCGTGGCTCCATCGGGTATGTCAAATGTGTCTCCATGCCAATGAAAACTGGTGAATTCCTCTGGTATGCCATTGGTCACGCGGAATTCATTTCCGGTCTTTAGTTTGGGAAGAGTCTCCACTGCCAGCTTCCTTACCCGCCACCAGCCTATTTCCTTTTCCTTGTTTGGATATACTTTAGCGCCCAGGGCCTCGGCTACTAACTGTGAACCCAGGCAAATACCCAGAACCTTCTTCCCCGATTCGATAATTGACCTGATAAAGGATTTCTCATCTTTCAGCCAACTATATTTTTCCTCTTCATAAACCGACATGGGCCCGCCCATAACCACCAGCATATCTATTTCATCAACGGAAGGAAATGCAGGGATTTCAAAAATGCGGGTGAATGTAATTTCATGCTTTTGATCACCTGCCCAATCCAGGAGGCTACCGGGATTTTCAAATAAAACATGTTGTATAAAATGGACTCTCATGGTACTAAGTGCAATCTAAATCAATGCAGTCAGCATCTTTCGCTTGTCACTGCATATAATGTAATGATGACCGAATTCAAACAGGCTCAGCGGGCATCGATGCTTCGGCTAGTTTTCCGTAGTTTTACAAAGTTGATATAAAACCATGCTTAACCCAAACTTAAATACTGACAAAGAATCCCTGAGCGCGGCGGAAAGGGAATTCGAAAATAATATTCGCCCGCGGGATATTGCCGAATTTGCAGGGCAGCCAAAAGTGATTGAAAATCTAAAAATTTTCATCAAGGCGGCCAAACAGCGGGGGGAAGCCCTCGACCACATACTGTTTCATGGCCCTCCCGGCCTTGGTAAGACCACGCTCTCGCGCATCGTTGCCAATGAATTGGGTGTGAATATAAGGGAAACATCAGGGCCCGTAATAGAAAAGCCCGCTGATCTTGCAGGCTTATTGACCAACCTCCAAGCCCATGACGTTTTGTTCATCGATGAGATTCACAGACTCAGTTCGGTAGTGGAGGAATATTTGTATGCTGCAATGGAAGACTACCGGATCGACATCATGATCGACACGGGACCGAATGCACGCAGCATCCAGATAAACCTCAATCCATTTACCCTGGTTGGAGCCACCACAAGGAGCGGACTTCTCACGGCCCCACTCTTGTCAAGATTTGCCATCAAATCAAGACTGGAATACTACGACGTTGATACCCTCAAAAAAATTATCTCCAGGTCTTCAGGCATCCTTGGAGCCGAGATCTCATCCGAAGCCATGCATGAAATCTCGAGAAGGAGCCGGGGAACACCGCGTGTGGCAAATGCATTGCTGAGGCGGGTGCGTGATTTTGCGCAGGTGCTCAATGACAACCTGATAGACATCGGTATAACCCAGCATGCCTTGAAAGCGTTGAATGTAGATGAACATGGACTTGATGAAATGGACAATCGCATCTTACTGACCATTATTGAAAAGTTCAGGGGTGGGCCTGTGGGCATCTCTACCATTGCAACGGCCGTGTCTGAAGAACCTGGTACCCTTGAAGAAGTATATGAACCATTCCTGATTCAGGAAGGATTTATAAAAAGAACGCCCCGGGGAAGGGAAGTCACTCATAAGGCCTATGAACATTTGGGAAAATCTTTGCCGGGCAAACCTGGCGAAAACATGCTTTTTTAGCAGGCGCAGTCTGATTGAAATCGAATTCCCGATTTTTTTTCTGATATACTTTCAATAAAAAAGCCAATGCCATTTAAGGCATCGGCCAAAAATAAGGTGGATTGGTCAGGAAGGCACTACCAGCCTGAATCCATTACCATGTATATTTACAATTTCTATCGTGGGATCTTCTTTCAGGTATTTTCTCAATTTGGCAATGTAAACATCCATGCTGCGGCCATTGAAATAAGTGTCGCTGCCCCAGATTCTCTTGAGCGCTATTTCCCTTGGTAGCAGGTCATTCTTATATTCAGACAGCATCTTCAGCAATTCATTTTCCTTCGGCGAGAGTGTCTGGGTTTTTCCTTCAACAGTCAGTTCGCGCAGCTTCGGGTTGAAGTGGTATTTGCCAAGATCGTATTCAACATTCACGCTCTCCTTGCTCAATTCATCATTCCTTTTGAGTATGGCTTTAATTTTGAGCAATAAAACTTCGCTGTCAAAAGGCTTGGTGATATAATCATCAGCTCCCAGTTTATAACCCTGTATAATATCTTCTTTCATGGTCTTCGCCGAAATGAAAAACAGGGGAACATCCGGATTGATGTCACGGATTTCTTCCGCCAGCTTGAAGCCATCCATATGCGGCATCATAACATCCAGGAGGCAAAGTTCAAATTTCTCCCGCTGAAAGGCTGCCAATCCCAGGCGCCCATCTCTTTCCAGCACTACTTCATATTCATTGAGCTCAAGATAATTCTTCAATACCATGCCGAGATTCTGATCGTCTTCGCACAACAAAATTTTGGGCTTATGTGATTCCATGCAGTTATTATTTTACAGACAAATAAAATTAATTCGTTTTCAAGGGGATACCAATTCTCAATAAATTTTTGTTAAAAGGGTGGAATGTATCGGGCAGGGTTGAAATGGCAAGATACAGTAAATATTGCAGCTTGCACAGGTTTCCCGCACAATTGGCTATGACCTAAGAAGAAGAACCTTCAAGGCCCGAAGCAGGCTTCCATGAACCTGATATCGTTTCATCAATTAACTTTGCAATTCAATGAAATGACTATGCGACTGACGACAGACAATAAATTCAAGAAACTGGTGGTGATTGGTGACAGGGTATTGATCAAACCCCTTCAGGCCAATGAAAAAACGGAAAGCGGACTTTACCTGCCTCCAGGAGTTCAGGAAAAAGAAAAAGTACAACAGGGTTATGTAATAAAGACGGGACCTGGTTATGCTATTCCCATGCATGTGGAAGGGGAAGAATGGAAGGGTGAGGATGAGCAGGTGAAATATTTTCCATTGCAGGCCAGAGAGGGTGACCTTGCCATATTCCTGGTGAGCGGCGCCACGGAAGTAATGTATGAAAATGATAAATATTTTATCGTGCCGCAGAGCGCCATCCTGATGCTCGAAAGAGAAGAACCTCTTTGAATCCAAAGAATCTAATTTAAAACAAGGTGGTTGAAGAACCGCCTTTTTTTGTGTGACGGAAAACCGGCCGACAAGCCTTTTTATTTAACTTGCCTGAAATCTCATATGATGCCCGACAAAAAAGAATTTGCAGACCTTATCAGGTCAGGATACGATTTCAAGGGTGAAAGTTTCCAAATAGGCGCTGCCATGTTTGGCGGTGAATTGATTCCTGGATCGGTTGTAAAGCTCCCTCTAAAAACCATGAACCGGCATGGATTGATTGCCGGCGCCACAGGAACGGGTAAGACCAAGACGCTGCAGGTAATTTCAGAAGGGCTCAGCAATGCCAGTGTACCCGTGATGGTGATGGATATAAAAGGAGACCTCAGCGGCATTGCGGCGGCAGGCGTGCTTAATGATAAGATCGCAGAAAGATGCAACAAGATGGGCATAAAATATGAACCTCGCGCTTATGCCGCGGAATTGATGAGCCTCAGCGACGAAAAGGGTGTTCGTATGCGCGCTACAGTTAGTGAATTCGGCCCCATTCTGCTCTCCAGGATGCTCGAATTGAATGATACCCAGCAGGGCCTGGTAGCCATGATCTTTAAGTATTGCGATGATAATAAATTGCCCCTGCTAGACCTGAAGGATTTTATTAAAGTGCTTCAGTATGTGAGCGATGAAGGAAAATCTGAAATTGAAAAGTCTTATGGTAAGGTGGCTACCACCAGCACCGGCACCATTTTACGTAAAGTGATTGAATTGCAGCAGCAGGGTGCGGATATCTTTTTTGGGGAACCTTCCTTTGAAGTAAATGATCTAATGAAGATCGCTGACGACGGTAAAGGAATGATCAACATCCTGCGCGTTACCGATATGCAGAACAGGCCCAAATTATTTTCCACTTTCATGCTCAGCCTATTGGCCGAATTATATGCAACTTTACCCGAGGAGGGCGATATGGACAAGCCCAAACTGGTTATGTTCATCGACGAAGCACACCTGCTTTTTCAGGAAGCAACCAGTGCCCTTCTTCGGCAAATTGAAACAGTCATTAAACTAATCCGGTCAAAGGGCGTAGGCATTTTCTTCTGTACCCAAAACCCACAGGATATTCCCGCCAGCGTTTTGAGCCAGCTAGGCTTGAAAGTGCAGCACGCGCTGAGGGCATTTACAGCGGCCGACCGGAAAACAATTAAGCTGGCATGTGAAAATTATCCCGAAACCAAATACTATGACGTGAATGAACTCATCACCCAACTGGGTATTGGGGAAGCCTTCGTGACCCTGTTGAATGAAAAGGGAATTCCAACTCCCCTTGTACATACCATGCTGGTTCCGCCGCGCTCCAGAATGGATATTCTTTCCGAAGCCGAAATAGACGCGCTGGTAGCAAAATCGAAACTGGTGAAAAAATATGCCAACACCCTTGAAAGTAAAAGCGCCTATGAAATCCTGATAGATAAATTGGAAATAGCTTCTAAAAAGGGCGCGGATGAAGTCAGGCCGGCCGCAAAGCAGGAAAAATCCACTCTTGAAAAAGTCTTGGACAGTCCCGCTGCACACCAGGTTGAACGGACAGCTGCCAGCGTCATAACAAGAAGTTTGCTGGGTGCATTGGGGCTGGGTAGCAGAAGTTCTAAAAAAAGCAGTTGGTTTTGAACCAGTTAATTAATTCCTGACTCAAATAGCTATGTGAAAAGCCGATTCCTGATATGAAGATTGAATAATATGTTTATAAAATAAGACAGAATACCACTAATAGGGTATTGGTTCTATTACTGGTCGCCTTATCTTTGAATCCGGTTTTTCATAGGATATTGGATTTTAAAAACGGGCTGGATTTCTATCCTGGCCCTTTTTTTTAATCACATTTCCTGATCTTCCCCGAATCATCCAGCTCCAATTTTCTTTCTGCAATCAAATGGTCAATGATCTTCATTGTTTGTTCTGCATTCAGTTGATCAAGGTTCTGCAATAAGTCTTTTACTGGTATGGCCCCAAGTTCCAGCGTTTTAAAAATTCGGGAACTGATGTTGAGAAAATCAGGCTTCCTAATCCCGGTCTTCTTTTTCTGAATACAATTATCGCAAACTCCGCAGTCGGAGGCGCCCTGGTCGTTGAAATAGACCGCTATGTACCGCGACCTGCAAACCGTGGATTCTTTTGTGTATCCTATCATCCTGGCCGCCCGGTCCTCAAAGGCCTTCTTCCTTTTTTGATATTCCACCATATTGATGGTCAGATTTTCGGCGCTGACCCTGTTTTGCCGGAACCTTACCTGAGGTTTGTCTTTTTGTGGCTGGTATTCAAGAATCTTCGCCATCTGCAGTTGCCGGAGTGCATTCTTTATATCGTCTACACCTTTCCGCATAAACCAAGCGAGGTTTTTTTCGCGAATAATTACCGGCGAATCCAGGATGCCGGCATAGGAGCGGAGCAGAACTTTGATATAAGGCTCGAGCGCAGGACATTCCTGTTCAAACCTTTCGAGCCCTTCCCTTCCTGCCGTGAACATTACAGTAGAAGGCTGGAATAATTGCTCATCGTAGCTGAGTTTTTCCTCCTGTTCCAATACTTTGATGGCATTTGAAGCAAGATTTATATCGAGCCTGAATTTTTTTGTGAAGTCATCAAGATCCAAATCAAATGAAAGATTTTCTCCCGAGCCCGAAGGCAACTGCAAATAGTTGACCAGGCTCTGATATACCGATCTGATAGTTTCCATACCGGGAAATCTCTGGGAACTGAGCCCACCAAGATCATCCAGATCCTTTTCATTGTAGAGCAAAACCGCCCAGGATTTTTTACCATCCCTCCCGGCCCGACCCGCTTCCTGGTAATAGTTTTCCAGGCATTCCGGCAAATCTACATGAACTACGGCCCTCACATTGGGTTTGTCAATACCCATGCCGAACGCGTTGGTACAAACAATCACCCTCACTTCATTCCTGATCCAGGCTTCCTGTTTTTCATTGCGCTCCTCGTGTGATAATCCTGCATGATAAAAATCTGCCTGAATTCCATGAAGATTCAGAAGGCCGGCTATTTCCTGCGTCCTTCGACGGCTCCTGCAATACACAATTCCACTTCCTTCGATTTTCTTAAGGATGTCAAGCAGCTTATTCACCTTTACGTCAACATTGAAAACGCTGTAGGAGAGATTAGGCCTTTCATAGGAACGCTGAAATATTTTCGGATCCGTGAATAATAGTTTCTCACAAAGATCATCCCTGACCAGTTTGGTGGCCGAAGCAGTCAGAGCGAGAATTGGCACTCCTGGTTTTTTCTCGCGAATCTTGGCAATCTTCAGGTAAGAAGGCCTGAAATCGTAACCCCATTGCGAAATGCAATGGGCTTCATCAACCGCAATTAAATTGAGGGGCAGTGCCGGAAGATATTCTGCAAATAAATTCGACTCCAGCCTTTCCGGCGAAACATAGAGGAATTTGAAATTCCCATATAGCGCGTTGTCCAGCGTCTTCTTCACTTCCATAAATCTCATTCCGGAATGTATTATAAGAGCCTCAATTCCTTTCGACTTAAGATTGCCAACCTGGTCTTTCATAAGCGCTATGAGGGGAGAGATTACCAGGCATAACCCGTCCATTGCCAATGCAGGAACCTGGAAACAAATAGATTTGCCTCCACCCGTTGGCATGATAGCCAGCGTGTCATAACCTTCAAGCACAGACAATATGATATCTTCCTGTAGGGGTCGGAATGCTGAATGCCCCCAATAGGATTGCAGTATGGAATGAATATTTCTCAATCGGAGGGAGGGTTGGATAATTTGAAAATTGATGAAGACCTGCGTGTAATGAGCGGCCCACGTGGATTTGCAAACCCAAAGCTTTGCGATATTAGTGTTTTGTACATCCGGATTTGAAATTTGAAAATCTGATTTTGAACAGCTTCTTTTGTATTCCGGTCACTTTAGTTAATGGTGAATATGGCCACGATATTCATATTAACTAGTCCACTTTTTTTACATATAGTCTCACTGAATTTATCGCCAGCACTACATCGCTCAATCCCATTAGCAAAGCTGCAAATGTGGGAGAGAGGAATCCGAATGCGGCAAATGGAATGGCGATGATATTATAAATGAATGCCCAAAACAGGTTTTGTTTCACGGTAATGAATGTATGTCTGCCAAGATTCAGGGCATGGGGAAGCTGTTTCAATCCATTATTCATCAACACAAGATCAGCAGTCTGCACGGCAACATGAGAGGCATCACTCATTGCGATTCCTATGGTTGCCTTGGCGAGCGCCGGAGCGTCGTTTATTCCGTCTCCAACCATTACGGTAGGCGCTTCTTCATTCAGTTTCTGTATGCAGGCCAGTTTCTGCGCGGGGCTCTGTTCCGCGATCACTTCGTCAATCTGCAATCGTGTTGCCAGATCTTTGCTGGGTGCAAGCCTGTCGCCGGTCAGCAAAATTATTTTCATTCCCTTTTTCCGCAGGTTATCTACCACTTTTCCTGCTTCGGGCCTGAGTTCATCCTCCAGATCAATCCAGCCCAGCAAACGGGCATTCTTTACAATATAAACATGGTGACTAAGATCGTCCGTAATTTTTTCTGCGATCCTGAAGGATCCCGCCCAGAATGTGTCACCCGCATCAGTAGCCGCTTTTACACCTATCCCTTTCACTTCTTCTATTTTTGACCAGCGTATATCTGACTGCCTGCGCCATGCGGAAGCGATGCTTTGGGCGATGGGGTGGTTTGAATATTTTTCCAGCGAATAGGCTATTCGTTTAAATGTTTCTTCATCTCCTTCCAAAACCATAAATGACAAAATTCTGAAGGATCCCGTAGTCAGGGTGCCGGTCTTGTCGAATACCACCTGGCGGATATTCCTGAACAATTCGAGGCTTCGTGCATGGCGAAATAATATCCCGGATTTGGCTGCACGGCCCAGGCCTACCGCAATGGCTGCAGGAGTCGCTAGCCCCATGGCACAAGGACAGGCAACTACCAGTACGGCGATGCTCCTCATCAGGGCGGTGGTGAAGTCACGGAATACGAAATAATTGCCCAGGAAACTGGCCAGTGCCAGCCCCATTACCAGGGGAACAAAGATCGCGCTGATCCTGTCTGCCAGCTGCTGAATCGGCGGTTTCTCGCCCTGAGCCTGCTTAACCAGGTTGATAATATTCGCCAGCACTGATCGGCTAGCCTCTGCCGTTACCTGGGCCTTGAGGGTGCCATCAATCAGGATGCTCCCTCCAATCAGGCTGTTCTTCTGAACTTTCGATACGGGCATGCTCTCACCCGTGATGATCGCTTCGTTTACGCTTGCTTCTCCCCACAGTATCTTGCAATCCGCGGGAACCTGTTCGCCCGTTTTAATGAGGATAAGATCTCCGGAGCGGAGCTGGGTATTTTCAACCTGGAATATCTGCTCCTGGTGCTGATCGTCAAAAGCGATCATATTGGCCGTTACCTTTTGTGATTTCACCAGGCTTTTCAGGGCCTTTTGCGTGGACTGCATTGAAAGATCTTCCAGATAGTTGCCCAGGAAGACCAGGGTAATAATGGCGGCGGCGGTTTCATAAAAGAGATAATTTTCACCCAACCCCAGCACAGTGCCCGTTACACTATATGCAAATGCCGCAGTGGATCCCAGGGCAATCAACACATTCATATTAGGCATCCCGTTTCGGATGCTATTAATGGCGCTCTTTCCAAAAAATGACATCCCAACAATATAAACGGGCAGGCATAGAGCCAGCTGAATCCATCCTTTCATCAGCCAATGCCATTGCAGCACGCCATGCAGCATATGCAGCATCAATACCAGCGTGAACGGCAAAAAGAAAAGGAAGTAGCCTAAATACCGGTTGATCTTTTTCGAAGAGGCCGTGCCTACTCTGTCGTCCTTCACCACTTTATATCCCAGGGCTTCAATCCCTTTCCATAATTGTTCTGTTTTTATGTCTCCCTCGGGCTCAAAAGCCACCATTCCCTCTAACAGGCTTACTTTCACATTCCGCATCCCTTCTTTTTCCAGGAATTTGTTAACCGTAAGGGCGCAGTTGGAACAGGTCATACCCTCTACTTTCCATATTACTTTTTCCATAAAGCAAATTTACCCCCACTATTACCTGCAAAATTACCATTTATGAAAAATATATTTGCAACCAGGTAGCAGGCGCCGCATTGCCTCTAAATTATTGGCCTTAGGAATATAAGTGAAAAGTCAATGATTATTACGGGAATAGCGATCTTAATCTGAATGGAACGAAATGGGCGATCAGTATTCCGGAAACCTATCATGCGAAAAACAGCAGTCTGAAAAATTATTTTCCTTACTTCATGATTTATGCGCCCACTAAATGTGAGTTAAATTAGAGATATGGAATTAGTATTTGAACTGGAGGAATTGCCTGAGGTGGCCATCAAAGTTTTGGACGCTATGAGCGACCATAAGGTCCTCGCCATACACGGGGCCATGGGTGCGGGAAAGACGACCTTGATACATGCACTGTGTCTGGCCAAAGGAGTGAAAGATCATGTGACCAGCCCCAGTTTTGCCATCATTAATGAATATCAATTTCAGGAAGGAGCATCGGTTGGGAAAATATTTCATTTGGACTTGTATCGGCTGAAAGATGAGGAAGAGGCCATTCGGGCAGGAGTTGAAGATTGCCTTTATTCGGGAGCTCTCTGTTTTGTGGAATGGCCAGACCAAGCCCCTGACCAGTTCCCGCAAGACACGATTCACCTGTTCATGACAACAATCAACGAGAGAAGCCGGAGCCTGAAAATTCAGTTTCCCGGCTAATTTTTTGTACATTGTTCCTTCAAATTAATTTTGATACATGTCGTCTGGCAAACCTGTTGTAAGTGCATCCTTTAGCTACGAAACTTTAGAAGAAACACTTGATATTAAGCCCAAGGGCGCCCAGTTGTTCATCGGCATTCCCAAAGAAAATTCTTTTCAGGAAAACCGGATAGCCTTGATTCCCGAAGCAGTGGGCGTCCTGGCGAATAATGGTCACCGTGTAGTTGTAGAACACAGGGCGGGAGAAGGAGCTCATTTTTCAGAAAAGGACTATAGCGAGGCCGGCGCCAAGATAGCATATGATAAAAAAGAAGTCTTTCAGTGTGACCTGATCATTAAATCGGCTCCGGTAAGCGAAGAGGAACTCAATTTCATAAAGCCCAATCAGACTATAATTTCTCCGATACATCTGCCGGTGATGAAGACCGAGATACTGCAAAAGTTGATGGAGAAACGGATCACGGCCCTTTCATTCGAGAATCTGAAAGATGATTCCGGCCATAATCCCATTGTGAGAAGTATGAGCGAAATAGCGGGCAGCGCCGTAATGCTGGTAGCGGGCAATTACCTGAGTAATGCAAACAATGGCAAAGGGATGCTGTTGGGCGGAATATCCGGCATTCCACCTACAAAAGTCATCATAATCGGGGCGGGAATAGTGGGTGAATATGCGGCCCGTACGGCCATGGCCATGGGCAGCAGCGTGAAAGTGTTCGACAATAATATTTACAAGCTCAAACGGATGCAGAACAATATGGGAGTGCGTATGTGGACTTCCGTTATTGAGCCCAAAATTCTGGCCAAGCAATTAAAGACCTGCGACGTAGCCGTTGGAGCCATTTCATCTTCTGGCGGGCGCTCGCCGATCATAGTAACGGAAGAAATGGTTGCCCAGATGCGACCAGGTAGTGTGATCGTTGATGTTAGTATCGACCGGGGTGGTTGTTTCGAAACTTCTGAAATCACTTCCCATGAAAACCCCATCTTCCTGAAACATGGCGTGATTCATTATTGCGTGCCCAATATCCCTTCGGGCTTCGCCCGTACGGCCTCACAGGCTATCAGTAACGTGCTCATGCCACTCCTCCTGGAAATTGGAGAAGAAGGTGGACTGGAAAACCTGATCTGGCATAAATTCAATATACGCAGCGGCATATACCTTTTCAAGGGAGCCCTCACCAATATTCACCTCAGCCAGCGTTTCAACCTGAAATATACCGACCTTAACCTGTTGATCGCGAGTCAGCGATAGATGAATGAGTTTAGTACTTGCCATCGATCCCGGTATCGCCCAGGTTAAATTTGATCGGCCGCCCTATCTTCAATGGTTTGAATCAAAGCGGCAATAAGCCTCTTTACTTCAGTAAGAGTAATTTCATCATTGATTTTCCCTTCAGGGCTGATTTTTGTCTTTGCAAATTGAATAAGCAAATGCAGCTTATCTATATTTTCTGCTTCAATCACTCTTAATGTTTCCAATAGGGCCTTATGTGCCCATTTTCCTTCGGTAGAGGCGGTAATCAACAGGGTTGGCTTGTGGGAAAATTCAGATGAAGAAACGGTCCAGTCTATCGCGTTTTTCAGAGATCCGGGAACGCCATGCGCGTATTCCGGAGTGCAAATAATCACCCCATCCGCATTATTCAATTGTTGCCTGAAATCCGCAACTTCACTCGCCACATCATCTCCATCATTGTCGGGGTTAAATTGGGGAAGATTTGCGATTCCCTCGTAAACGGATATGTCCAGGCGTTCTGCTGACAAATTTATGATAGCTTCAATTAGGCTGCGATTTATTGAGCTTCGCTTAGTGCTTCCGGAAATGGCCAATACTTTTTTCTTGTTCATCGGTCACAACAAATTTTATATCGTTCTGCGCTTAATTGTAAACCGTCATGATGAATTCGGTTTTTTGAATCAGGATATCTGAAGTTGCCTTTTTTGGATGATCACTCTAAATTGAATATCTGCTTTCAATGCTTTAAAGACTTTCAGTATTGTATCGATTGTGGCACTGTTTGCGATGCGTTCCAGTTTGGCATGAAAGTTAATAGATTAAGAAACATTTCCGCTTGCCAAATCTACAGAAGGTCGATAATGAATTTTAATCAGCTTATTTATAAGACCGAATGTCAATCACTTCTTCACAAAACCTGTATTCCTGTTCGTCATTGGAGCTTACAATCACCAGTCTGCCATTGGAATAATCTTTCATCAGGTTCTGGTAAAGTGAAACGCCTTCGGCATCGAGGTTGGTGCAGGGTTCATCGAGTAATAAGACCGGCGTGTTTGAAAATACTGCCTGGCCCAGCTTCACCCGCTGTTTCATGCCACTGCTGAAATAGCGGATCTGTTTTTCACGGGCTTTCTCCAGTCCCAGAGTGGCAATCATTCCGGGAATGGTCATGGCCTTGAGAAAAGGTTTGAATTGCTGATGAAATTCCAGGAATTCCCGCAGGGTCATTTCTTCCACCAGTTCCAGGTAAGGCGTGGCGATGGAAATATATTTATAGGCATCTTCCGCGGGATGCGGGATGGTATCAATCAGGTATTCAATCTTCCCTTCTGAAGATGCGATGGCTCCCGCAATCACCTGCAGCAGGGTAGATTTGCCAGAACCATTGGGGCCAGTGATGGCATATTGATTACCGGAAATGAATTGATATTCAAGATGGCGGAAGATCCAATCGCGGTTAAAACGTTTGCCGGTATCAGTCAGCGATATCGTCATCCACGCTGTTTTTAGTGTAGCGCTTAATGATGCCCCTGCCACTTTCGCGCACAAATGTTACGATCTCATCTCTTTCGTCTGTGGCGGGAAATTCTTCCTCAAGGTATTCGAGGGCCTGGGAGGTATTCAAACCTTTATTATAAATAACACGGTATATCTCCAGGATATGGTTTATTTTTTCAATAGTGAATCCTCTCCTTTTCATGCCTACAGAATTCACGCCGGCATAGCTCAGGGGCTGCCGGCCCGCTTTGATGAAGGGGGGCACATCCTTGCCCACCAGTGATCCACCGCTAATGAAGGCATGCTGACCAACCTGCACAAACTGGTGTATGGCGCACATGCCTCCCAATATGGCCCAGTCACCCATGATCACATGACCTGCTACCTGTGTATTATTACTGAGTATGCAATTATTGCCGATGATGCAG
>CALFNL010000348.1 GCA_937902875.1 uncultured Bacteroidota bacterium
GAAATCAAGGATATACCATACCTGCAGGTGGGTCCGTACCATACCAACACGGTGGCGGGATTGCAACTGGCAATGGATATTTTAAGGAGAAGAAAGAACCCCAACAAACAGATTTTCATGATTACGGATGGCAAGCCTACCTGTCTGAAAATCGGGAAAAAGTATTATAAGAACAGCTTTGGCCTTGACAGGAAGATCGTGAACCGATGCATTAACCTGGCGGCGCAATGCAAGAAGGTTAAGATACCCATCACCACTTTCATGATAGCGACGGATCCTTATTTGCAGCGATTCGTGACGGAGTTCACCGAAATGAATCATGGCAAGGCGTTCTTCGCTTCACTAGACAAACTGGGAGCATTTATTTTTAAGGATTTTGAAAGCGGCCGGCATAAAACAGTGTATTAACCGGTGAAGCAGCGCCGGGAATTGACTCAGAAATTTCAAAAACATTCAAAGCATAATCTAGTACTTACATGAGCAAGAAGAATACGAGCGTCGGAAAATTACCGGGGACCCTGGGCGAATTGGTTGCCTCGGGCTACAAGAGCATGAGCATCAGAAGCGAAGTGCGCAATAACCTCATCAGGAAATTGCAGCAGCACGAAGTAACTTTTCCCGGCATTGTGGGCTATGAAGACAGCGTAATACCCGACACTGAAAGGGCGCTATTGTCGAGACACAATATACTGTTCCTGGGGCTTCGCGGACAGGCCAAGACGCGTATGGCCCGGCAAATGACCGAGTTATTGGATGAATATGTTCCGGTGATAGCCGGCAGCGATATCAATGATGATCCATTGAATCCCTTGTCGCGCTACGCAAAAGACCTGATAGAAAAGAACGGAGATGCCACGCCTATTGAATGGCTCCACCGCAGTGAACGCTATGGTGAAAAGCTGGCCACACCCGACGTTAGTGTTGCCGACCTGATTGGCGACATAGATCCCATTAAGGCAGCCAATATGAAATTGAATTTCGGCGATGAACGCGTGATCCATTATGGCATCATTCCGCGCAGCAACCGCTGTATATTCGTGATCAACGAACTGCCCGACCTGCAGGCCAGGATACAGGTATCCCTGTTCAATATCCTTCAGGAAGGAGATATACAGATCAGGGGTTTCAAGCTGAGGATGCCATTGGATATTTTATTTGTGTTTACGGCTAACCCTGAAGACTACACGAACCGTGGCGCCATTGTGACTCCGCTGAAAGACCGCATCGAAAGCCAGATATTGACACATTACCCGAAAAACATCGATACTTCACTCACCATTACCGAACAGGAAGCGGATATACTGGAAGAGCAGTCGGAAAGGATCAGGATGAGCGACCTGGTAAAACGCCTGATTGAACAGGTTGCATTTGAAGCCAGGGGCAGTGAAATGGTGGATCAGAAAAGCGGTGTTTCGGCGCGTTTGCCCATCGCTGCCTATGAAAATGCCATGAGCGCCGCCGAGCGAAGAGCAATTATCAATAAAGAAAAAGAAACACAGGTATGGATCAGTGACCTGGCTGGAATCATTCCGTCCATAACCGGCAAGGTGGAACTGGTGTATGAAGGCGAGCAGGAAGGCCCCTACCAGGTTGCATTTAACCTGCTGGAGAAAGCAACCCGTTCCCAATTCGTTTTGTATTTCCCCAATCCCGAGGGGCTCAAGAAGAAAAGAGTGCAGGAAAAGGAATCTGAAAACCCCTACCGGCCCATCATTAATTGGTTTGATAAGGGCAATGCGCTGAACGTATTCTTGAATACAAAGGATGCCGACAAAGTGCAGTTATTGTATAAGGTAGATGGGCTCTATTCCCTCGTGAAGAAATTCTTTCCCCGCGCGAACGAAAGGGAAAATGCTTTGCTGATGGAATTTGTGCTGCACGGACTCGCCTCCTATTCACTCATCAGTAAAAAAGTAATGGAAGGCAAGATCGAGTTCAAGGACCTGATGGGCTCCATGCTCAATATCGGGAAGACCTCATCATACGGGGAAGATGATTTTGAGAACGAAGACCTGAATTAGTGGATGAAGCCTTAATGGCTAACAATATAGTTCAAACGATATTCACTTCGCGTTCGAGGGTGATGCCGAATTTTTTAAACACCGACTGCTGGATTTCTTCGCTAAGCGCCAGTATTTCCGCTCCGCTGGCGTTTCCATAATTCACCAGCACGAGGGCCTGCTTTTCATGGCAACCCGCGTCACCCCTGCGATATCCCTTCCAGCCGCATTGTTCAATCATCCATGCCGCGGCGAGTTTTACAGAGCCAGACAGGGTTTCATGGCCAACGATTCCGGGAAATTTTTCTTTGAGATCCTCGAATTCTGCAATGGAAACGGTTGGATTCTTGAAAAAACTCCCCGCATTGCCAATAACTGCCGGATCGGGCAATTTTGATGAACGAATATTGATGACGGCCTGCGAAATGGCCTGAATGGTCAATTCCTTTATGCCCATCCGGTCCAGCTCTTCGTGTAGTGATCCATAACTGGTATGGAAGATTGGATCCTTGCGCAGCCGGAAGCAAACGCTCAGGATCACGAATCGTCCTTTGTTTTTATTCTTGAAGCTGCTATCGCGGTAGCCAAATTCGCAATCTGTTTCAGTTAAAGTGTATATTTTTTTCTCCTGCAAATGAAAGGCCTCCAGGTTCCAGAAAACTTCAGCCAATTCCACACCATAGGCGCCAATATTCTGTATGGGAGCAGCACCCACATTCCCGGGAATGAGTGAGAGGTTTTCGAGTCCCGCCCAATCCCTGCCCAGGCAATACTTTACAAACTGATGCCAGTTCTCCCCTGCCCCTGCACGCACATACACATATTCTTCATCTTCCGTTAGTTCTTCCATACCAGGGATATTATTTTTCAGCACCAGTCCATCATAGTCCTTTGAAAAGAGGATATTGCTACCCCCTCCCAACACCAGGGGCGGCAAATTTGATGAGCCTGAAAGCTGTTTCGATTGAATCGATAGCAATTCTTCCAGCTCTTCCGCGCTGGAAAAACTTGAAAAATGCCTGGCCTTAGCATCAATGCCAAATGTATTATACGGCCGGAGCGGGAAATTTTCCTGAATTTGCATGGTGGTTACTTAGTCCGCACAAAATAACGAAAAACATGAAAGAAAGGACTGCTATCATTTTGGGTGCAACAGGGCTTGTGGGGTCACATCTCCTGGATCTGCTCCTGGCTGATGATTATTTCAACAGTGTTAGGATCCTGGTAAGAAAACCCATCTCGCTGTCAAATCCAAAACTCAAGATGGAGTTGGTAAATTTTGACGACGAAAATGACTATGAGAAGAAACTGGGCGCAGGCGATTCCCTTTTTTGCTGTGTGGGCACAACGAACAAAAAGGTTAAAGGGGATAAAGAAGCCTATCGCAAAGTGGATTACCAGATCCCGGTGAATGCTGCCAGATTTGGATTTGCAGCGGGTTGCAGGAAATATCTGCTGGTATCGGCCATAGGAGCAAACGCCAGGTCCTCCAATTTTTACCTGCGCCTGAAGGGTGAAACCGAGAATGCCATTGTGCAATACAGATTTGAA
>CALFNL010000349.1 GCA_937902875.1 uncultured Bacteroidota bacterium
TTGAAGCGTTTGATTACTCGGCTTCACTCCTTCCCCGCGGACAGACCGCCGTCCCCATCCGCTCTTTCATGGCGCATCACCATGGAATGAGCCTTCTTGCAATGGCTTACCTGCTCCTGGATCATCCCATGCAGAAAAGATTCATAGCAGAACCAAGGTTCCAGGCTTCCCTCCTGCTCCTGCAGGAGCGCATTCCCCAGACCCGGGTATTCTATACCCATGCGCCTGAAATAGCGAATATAAGTGTCACTACCGGAGAAGCCGAGATGCGGGTGATCCAGACACCACATACTTCCGCGCCGGAAGTGAAACTGCTTTCCAATGGCAGATACCACGTTATGGTGAGCAATTCCGGAGGAGGGTATAGCCGCTGGAACAATCTGGCAGTTACACGTTGGCGTGAGGATGGCACCTGCGATAACTGGGGTAGCTTCGGTTTCATCCGCGACCTGGAGAGTGACGTGACCTGGTCTTCCACCTACCAACCAACGCTGGCCCGGGCGAAATCATATGAAGTGGTTTTTTCCCAGGGCCGCGCCGAATTCCGTCGTCGCGACCAGGAAATTGAAACGCATACTGAGATCGTGGTGTCTCCTGAAGATGACATTGAAATGCGCAGGATTCGCATCACCAATCATTCCCGCAGAACCCGGGTGCTGGAGATAACCAGTTATGCGGAAGTAGTGCTCAATACCATGACGGCGGATGCGCTGCATCCTGCATTCAATAATCTTTTTGTTCAAACGGAAATCGTGCCGGGGCGCCATGCCATATTATGTACCAGGCGTCCCAGATCGTTGGAAGAGCACCCGCCATGGATGTTTCACCTAATGAAAGTGCATGGGGTGCCAACACGTGAGGTTTCCTATGAAACAGACCGGTCTAAATTCCTGGGCCGTTGCAATTCCATCGCTAATCCCGATGCCATGAAGAAGCGTGGAAAGCTTTCGAATACCCAGGGCCCCGTGCTGGATCCAATAGTGTCTATCAGGTATAGTATAACGTTAGCTCCTGAGGAAGTGGCAACGGTTGACATGGTAACGGGAGTTGGTGAATCGAGAGAAATTTGTGATGGCATGGTGGAAAAATACCAGGATCGTCATTTGGCCGACCGTGCCGTGGAATTAGCATGGACCCATAGCCAGGTGATGCTGCGTCAAATCAATGCATCCGAAATGGATGCACAATTATATTCGAGACTGGCGGGCGCGGTAATCTATTCCAACGCGGCTTACAGGGCTGAGCCCCATGTAATAGCTCAGAATCGCAGGGGTCAGTCCGGCCTGTGGAGTTATGCCATTTCGGGCGATTTCCCGATTGTGCTCCTGCAGATTGAAAATGCCGCGAATATCAACCTGGTGAGGCAACTGGTGCAGGCACACGCATACTGGCGGCTGAAGGGTTTGGTAGTAGACCTGGTGATATGGAATGAGGACCACGGAGGATACCGCCAGGTACTTCAGAACCAGATCATGGGACTGATTGCGGCGGCCATTGGATCTGAACTCACCGACAAACCTGGAGGAATCTTTGTAAGATCGGCCGATCAGATATCAAATGAAGACAGGATACTATTCCAAACCGTTGCGCGCATAGTCCTCTCCGATAGTTATGGCACACTGGCGGAACAGCTCAGCAGGAGGCCCCGTTGGAAAACGGTCATACCCAATCTGGCTCCCTCCGCCGCCTACCTGCCCGATACTCCCGCGCCCCTTCCCCAATACGATTTGTTATTCAACAATGGGCTTGGGGGATTTTCGGAGGATGGTAAGGAATATATCATAACCACGGTCAGGGACCAGCCAACACCGGCGCCATGGTGCAATGTGATGGCCAATCCCCGCTTCGGAACGATTATCTCGGAAAGCGGTCAGAGTTATACCTGGACAGAAAATGCGCATGAATTGAGACTGAGTCCCTGGAACAACGATCCTGTTTCGGATTCCGGCGGTGAAGCCTATTTTTTGCGAGATGAGGAGACCGGACATTTTTGGTCACCATCTCCACTGCCACATCCCGGGTCATCTCCCTACTTGATTCGTCATGGATTTGGCTACAGTGTGTTCATGCACAACGAAGCCCAGATTGGGTCGGAATTGTGGGTGTATGTGGATGCGGAAGCACCGGTAAAATTCATCGTGATAAAAATAAAAAACCAATCCGCCAAGGCGCGTCGCATTTCATGCACCGGTTATGTGGAATGGGTGCTGGGTGACCTCAGGCCCAAATCTGCGCCCCATGTGATTACCGAATTGGATCCCGTTACCGGCGCGCTGCTCGCAAGAAATTCTTACAATACGGAATGGGGGAACAGGATTGCATTCTATGACCTGGATGAAGCCGGCAAAACAGTAACGACAGACCGCTCCGAATTCATTGGAAGAAATAGCCATTTGGGCAGTCCCGATGCCATGTTCAGAACCCGCCTTTCGGGAAGAACTGGTGCGGCTATGGATCCCTGTGGGGCCATGCAGGTAATAATGGACCTGGAGGAAGGCGAAGAGCGTGAGATTATTTTCAGACTCGGCGCCTGCAACGACATAGGAGAAACAAGCGAATTTATTTCGAAATTCAAGGGCCGGAAAGCCGCAGGCGATGCACTCACGAGAGTGCGTAATTATTGGACGGAACACCTGGAAAAGATCCAGGTTAATACACCCGATAAGCCCTTCAATATATTGGCCAATGGATGGCTCAAATATCAGGCCCTTTCGTCGCGTATCATGGGTCGAAGCGGTTATTATCAGTCCGGTGGCGCATTCGGATTCAGAGACCAGTTACAGGATGTACTCAGCTTCATTCATACGGAACCACAACTGGTTCGCGAACAAATTCTGCTGGCGGCTTCACGCCAGTTCAAGGAAGGAGATGTTCAGCATTGGTGGCATCCTCCTGGTGGCCGGGGTGTGAGGACCCGCTGTTCTGACGATATGCTCTGGCTACCCTATGTTACCTATCGATACATTGCAGGCACTGGCGACAAGGAAGTGCTGAATGAAATCGTCAATTTCCTGGAAGGCCGGCTGCTAAACCAGGACGAGGAATCCTATTATGACCTGCCGGTTCGAACAGAAGAAAAAGCAAGCGTGTACAATCATTGCGTGCGTGCCATAGAGCGTGCGCTCCATTTCGGCGCCAATGGCCTGCCATTGATGGGCAGCGGCGATTGGAACGACGGTATGGACAAGGTTGGACATAAGGGGAAAGGAGAAAGCGTGTGGTTGGCCTTTTTCCTGTACCAGGTATTGAATCAATTCGGGAAATTGGCATTGATCCAAAAAGACGCTGCCTTTGCCAAACGTTGTGATGAACAGAGTGCCTTCCTGAAAAAACAGATCGGCGAGCATGCCTGGGACGGAGAATGGTATCGCCGGGCTTATTTTGACGATGGATCGCCATTGGGATCTTCGGTTAACCCTGAATGTAAGATTGATTCCATCGCGCAAAGCTGGTCCGTGCTATCCGGAGGTGGTGAAGCCAAAAGGTCGGCACAAAGCATGGAATCAGCTTACCGTCATCTGGTAAATAAAGAATCAGGAATCATCGCATTGTTTGAGCCGCCATTCGACAAATCGGATATGGACCCGGGCTATATCAAGGGTTATGTGCCGGGCGTGAGAGAAAACGGAGGACAATACACGCATGGAGCCATCTGGCTCATCATGGCCTTTGCCTCATTGGGGAACGAAGAGCGCGTATGGGAATTATTTAATCTCATCAACCCCATCAATCATGGCAGAACCGCCGCTTCTATCAAGACCTATAAAGTGGAGCCTTATGTGATTGCCGCGGATGTTTATGGAGGAGAACAACATAAAGGCCGTGGTGGCTGGACCTGGTACACCGGGTCGGCCGGCTGGTTGTATCAACTTCTCATTGAGTCGATAGCAGGTTTCAGGAAGGAATCCAATCTTCTATATTTTAAACCCTGCTTCCCTAAAGAATGGAATTCGGTGGGCATCCGGTATCAATACCAGGAAACCATTTATCAAATCAGGTTGGAAAATTCAGGAGAGCCTGATGTAAAAATGAAAATCTTTGTGGATGGAGTAAAACAAACGGATGATCATATTGTGCTGTTAAATGATATTATGGAACACCAGGTGGAAATTATCCTGTAGAACCAGTAGTGAAAGATTCATGAGAGCCCCATTGCAGGAATATTTCGGAATAGTTTCAAGGCAGAATCAGTAACACGTACCGGATCTCATCCAGGATGATATTGATCCCGGATTAATGTGGCTTTACCTGCGCCAAATAAAAAAAATGAATGATTATTTTCATGATCTTCCCCGGTATTCGTAGTTTTAATGATCATGGACCCTTTGATTTTATAAGGTTTCAATGATGAAATTCCACCACAGGATTCGTTCAAATTCGATATCATGAAAATAAAGATCTCCATTATTTTATTCCTCCGGCTTTTCTTCCTTTCTCATAATGCCATCGCCCAGGAAAGATATCAGGCAAGCTGGGAATCTCTGAAGAACTATCAATGCCCCGAATGGTTCCGCGACGCCAAATTCGGCATCTTCATCCATTGGGGGCTATATTCCGTTCCCGCTTATGGCAGTGAATGGTATCCCAGGCAAATGTATCAGCAGGGCTCTGATGAATTCAGGCATCATGTGGCTACATACGGAGCGCAGAAGCAATTCGGCTACAAAGATTTTATTCCGATGTTCAAGGCTGAAAAATTTGATGCCGACCAATGGGCCGATCTTTTCAGGAGATCCGGAGCCAGGTATGTGGTGCCTGTGGCGGAGCATCACGATGGATTTGCGATGTACAAGACTGCTCTGAGCAAATGGAATGCCGCTGAAATGGGCCCCAAACGCGATATTATTGGTGAACTCGCCAAAGCCGTGAGGAAAAATGGATTGATATTCGGGCTTTCATCACATCGAATTGAGCATTGGTGGTTCATGAATGGCGGAAGAAGATTTGATTCGGATGTAAATGATCCTAAATACGCGGATTTCTATGGACCAGCGAGAGAGGAAAATGAAACACCGTCGCCGGAATACATGAATGATTGGCTGATGAGATGTGTTGAACTCGTGGATCAATATAAACCCCAGTTGTTTTGGTTCGATTGGTGGATTGAGCAGCCGGCCATGGACCCATACCGGAAATCATTTGCTTCCTATTATTATAACAAAGGCATTGAATGGAATAAAGGCGTGGTGATCAATTACAAGAATTCCAGTTTCCCTGATGGAAGCGCCATCCTGGATATTGAACGGGGCAAGCTCACAGGCATCAGGCAATTGCCCTGGCAGACTGACGATGCCGTTGGATTCAGGTCCTGGGGTTTTATTCCCAATGAACAATACAAATCAGCGCAATATCTTATCACGAACCTAGTGGATATAGTGAGTAAGAATGGGAACCTGTTGTTGAATATCGGCCCCCGGTCTGATGGTACCATTCCGGAAGAGCAGCAAAAATTATTACTATCAATGGGAGATTGGCTAAGCGTGAATGGTGAGGCCATCTATGGTACGCGTCCCTGGAAAATATTTGGCGAAGGTCCCACGGAAGTTGTAGGCGGATCGTTTGGCGACAGCAAAATGAAACCCTTCACAGATAGGGATATTCGCTTTACGAGCAAGGGAGACAGCCTGTATGCCATTGTGCTTGACATACCCAAAAAGGGCTCGCTCATAACCACTTTATCTTCTGTATCCTCCAATGGAAAGGTAGAATCGGTTGAATTGCTGGGGAGCCAGGAAAAAATTGCCTGGTCGCAAAAGGCCGAAGGATTGTTTATTAAACCGCTGCAGCAATATCCAACTGCGCATGCAATTGTGTACAGGATCAGGTTCAGGAAATAGATTATATTCATCGGCAATCATGAAAGCCCTAGTATGTACGAAGCCAGGAGTCTTGGAAAATCTGCAGATTGATGCACCCATCCATCTCCCAGGCAATACCATTCTGAAAATAAAACGGATCGGCGTTTGCGGTACTGACCTGCATGCCTTCGAAGGCAGCCAGCCATTCTTTGATTATCCCAGGATTTTAGGCCACGAACTGGCGGCGGAGATTGCAGAAACGGATGCCCCCGGTTTTGAGATCGGGCAAGCCGTCACCATCATACCATATTTCAATTGCGGCCACTGCATTGCCTGCAGGAATGACAAACCTAATTGCTGCGTGGAGTTAAGAGTGTGTGGCGTGCATAGAGACGGAGGCATGGTTGAATATCTATCGGTGCCATCTTATTCATTAATACATAATCAGGGTTTGGAACTTGATGAATTGGCGTTGGTAGAGCCATTGGCAATAGGAGCGCATGGTATCAGAAGGGCTGCCTTGCGAGAAGGGGAATTTGTATTGGTAGTAGGCGCCGGGCCGATTGGATTGGGCATCATGGAATTTGCCCGCATTGCCGGAGGGAAGGTGATAGCGGTGGATATTAACGAGGAGCGATTGGAATTTTGCAGGAGCAGGCTGGGCGTGGAATGGCTGATAAATGCAGGTTCAGAGGATATCAACGCGGAACTTCGTGAAATCACACGTGGCGACATGCCTACAGTAGTCATTGACGCCACAGGTAGTTTGAAAGCCATCCAAAGCGCCTTCCGGTTCATGGCCCATGGAGGGCGCTATGTTTTGGTGGGTCTTCAAAAAGAGGAGATCGGCTTCAGCCATCCTGAATTTCACAAACGGGAGGCAACGCTCATGAGTAGCCGCAATGCCACCCGCTCCGATTTTCAATGGGTGATGCGGGCTCTGCAGGAAAAATGGATAGATCCAAAAATATTCATTACCCACCGCGTGGCATTCCCGCAGGTGAAAGATGAATTTCATAAATGGCTGAATCCCGGGCATGGCGTTATAAAAGCCATGATTGAAATGAATTGACCCTTCAAATTAATCAGCATGAACCTGAAAAAAATATATTTCATAGTAATAATTGCCTCCTGCTCTTCTTCGGCAATACTGGCGCAGCCTGATTTGAAGCTCTGGTACCATAAACCCGCTGCTATTTGGACGGAAGCGCTGCCTATCGGAAATGGAAGGCTGGGCGCCATGGTATTTGGAGGAGTTCATGAAGAATTGATTCAATTGAATGAATCCACGCTCTGGAGCGGCGGGCCTGTTGCGAAAAATGTAAATCCCGGAGCATTTGAAATGCTGCCAAAAATCAGGCAGGCATTGTTCGCAGGTGATTTCGCAAAGGGCTCGCAACTCACCAGGAAAATGCAGGGCCTGTATTCCGAGAGTTACCTGCCCCTCGGAGACCTCATGATCAAGCAGGATTTTGAAGGGGGAGAACCCAGGGCATATTACCGCGACCTGAATATCAGCGATGCCATAGCAACCACCCGCTTTACGATTGACGGTGTGGAATACAAAAGAGAAATTTTTGCAAGCGCACCGGCCGGCCTTATAGTGATGCGCTTCAGCGCGGGTAAGCCCAGGCGCCTGAACCTCACCGTCAGCGCCGGTTCCATATTGCAACACCATTATGAGGCTTCCGGAACGCATGAATTTTCCATGAGAGGAAAGGCGCCGGCCCATGTAGATCCCAATTACCTTAACACCAATAAGGAACCGGTTATTTATGATGATACCGCTTCCTGCCGGGGAATGCGATTTGAATTATTGCTGAATGCATTGAATAAAGAAGGCCGGGTACAATCCGGGCCCGATGGCATTCATGTAAATGGCGCCACTGAACTGGTATTATTGATTTCGGCCGCAACCAGTTTCAACGGATTCGACAAATGTCCAGACAAAGAAGGAAAGAATGAGCATCAATTGGCTGCTTCCTATTTGTCAAAAATTTCCGGCAAATCCTATCAGGCATTGCTAAAGGAACACCTCGCTGATTTTCATAAATTCTTCAACAGGGTTTCATTGGAACTGAACCATAATGCAAGTACAAAAAAAGCATTGGCTACCGACGAAAGGCTTGAAGCCTATACACATGGGGGACAAGACGACGGCCTCGAGACCATCTATTTTCAATATGGTCGTTACCTGCTGATCTCATCTTCCCGCACTCCTGCAGTTCCGGCTAATCTCCAGGGAATATGGAACAGGGAATTGAGGCCCCCGTGGAGCTCCAACTATACCACCAACGTGAATCTGGAAATGAATTACTGGCCCGCGGAAATCACTGCGCTGCCTGAAATGTGTGATCCATTGATTGGGTTGATCAGGAATCTCTCCGTAACCGGAAGAGAAGTGGCCTATAATTTTTACAGGGCCCGGGGATGGACCCTGCATCACAATACAGATATCTGGGCATTGGCGAATCCCGTTGGGGATATCGGCAAAGGGGATCCTAAATGGGCCAACTGGGCCTTGGGAGGAGACTGGCTTTGCAGGCACCTGTGGGACCATTATCTTTTCACCGGAGATAAAAAATTCCTGGCTGAAATCGCTTATCCTGTTATGAAAGAGGCAGCCGCATTTACATTGGACTGGCTGATTGAAGACAGCAGCGGCCATCTCGTGACCGCCCCATCCGTTTCACCCGAAAACGACTTTTATTATGAGGGCAAAAAGCTTGCGGATGTTTCCATTGCCAGTACCATGGACATGAGTATCATCCGGGACCTGTTCACCAATCTCATCAAAGCCGGTGACATTTTGAATATTGACAAAGATTTTCTTGATACCCTGGCTGCCAGCGAAAAAAAGCTCTATCCATTCCGGATTGGGAAGAAAGGCAACCTGCAGGAATGGTTCCTGGATTTTGAGGAAACAGAACCCAGGCACCGGCACGTATCACATCTGTATGGTTTGTACCCCGCCGATGAAATTTCACCGATCACAACACCTGATCTTGCAAGAGCTGCCCAACGAACACTGGAACTAAGAGGCGATGACGGTACGGGCTGGAGCCTGGCTTTCAAAGTGAATTTCTGGGCCAGGCTGCTCGATGGAGACCATGCATACAAATTATTCCGCGAACTGTTTCGGCTCACACGCGAAAATGGATATAACATGAATAATGGCGGCGGCGCCTATCCTAATCTTTTTGATGCACATCCTCCTTTTCAGATAGATGGAAATTTTGGTGGCACGGCGGGAGTAGCCGAAATGTTGCTACAGAGCCAGCAGAATGAAATTTATTTGCTGCCCGCATTACCCGCAAAATGGAAAGCTGGTACAATAAGAGGCCTGCGTGCCCGCGGGGGATTCAGGGTAGATATCAAATGGGAACAGGGCCGTTTGGCGGAGTCCAGAATATTTTCGGAAGGGGGAAATGATTGCATCATCAGAACGAATGTACCGGTGAAACTAAAGGGCGCAAAACTGGTTTCCACCCGATCCGGTAAAGGTTACACAATGAAATTTAACACAATTAAGGGAAAAGAATATGTACTGATGCCTTAAGCGTTGGAAATTGAAATGTTGAAACTGGCTTTGATTTTGCCCAGCAGGTCCTTTTCGATCATATGTTGTGCCAGGGAAATCATGTTTTTGAAAGAAGGCCCATGGGAGATGCCGTGGCCGATAATAACGGGCTTGGCTACCCCAAGAACAGGAACGCCTCCATATTGTTCAAAATCGAAGCGGTCGAAATACTCATCATGGATATGGCGGCGGGATGTCATGTCATGGATGCTTTCGGCCATTTTCAGAATCACATTTCCGGTGAATCCTTCGCAAACAACCACGTCGGCTTTTTCGGTAAAAATATCCCTGCCTTCCACATTGCCCACAAAATTGAGAAGTGCATTGCTTTTGAGCAGGGGATAAGTGGCCTGGGTGAGGAGGTTACCCTTGCCCTCTTCTTCGCCAATATTCAGTAAACCCACTTTAGGGCTGGCCACATTCCACAAATGCTGAACGAAAAGAGATCCCAGGATGGCGAATTGAACCAGATTCTCGGGTTTGCAATCGGCATTGATACCGGCATCGAGCAATAAACCCAGCGTACCGTTTTCCCTGGGAAGATAGGTGCCGATGGTGGGCCTGCTTACACCCTCAATGGCCTTGATACTGTAGAGGGCACCCACCATCATGGCTCCGGTATTACCCGCGCTGATGAATGCATCAATCTTACCCTTTGCCAGGTAAGTGAATCCTACGGCTATTGATGACTGTTGCTTTTCTTTGAGTGCCTTGGTGGGATGTTCATGCATCCCCACCACTTCGGGAGCATGAATGATCTGGATATGCTCTGAGGCTGTTTGCTCGTTATTCAACAGGTCCCGGATTATGGATTCGTCTCCAAATAACACCAGGTCGGCGGGATTTTTTTCAGCATCCAGGTATTGCCGGACTCCTTTTACCGTTTCCAGGGGAGCATAATCGCCTCCCATCATGTCTAGGCCAATTTTCATGGAACAAATTTGGGGAAATTCCTGAAAATACAAATCCCAAATCCCACATAAAATTTCTTTACCCGGAATTTGGAATTCATTTCAAAAGACCAAGTTCTATTTGATGGGCGATTTTTCAGCTACCAGTTTTCCTTTATAATATAGTTTGCCTTCGCTTACATGAGCGCGATGACGAACATGCGTTTCACCCGTGGTACTGTCTTTGCTTAGAGTCACCGTCTCAGCTTTGTAATGTGTCCTTCTCTTGGCACTGCGTTGCTGAGAGTGTCTGCGTTTCGGATTTGGCATATCACTAAATTTTAATTGTTCCTGAATTTATCCAGACCTTTCCAGATCGGGTTTTCACTTGATTTGTCTTCTGCATTCAGTTTTTTCAACATGGCCAGCACTTCATTGTTGCACTGGGGCCCTCCCATTTCCTGCTCGCTGCACATTCGCTGCAAGGGTATGCTCAGATTGATGAATTCATAGATCCAGCCCGCAACATCAATATGGCTTTCCGTACGTGAAATATAGTAAACGTCCGGGTCTTCCTCCTCCTCATTCATTTCGGCGGGGTTTTCCACCATCTTCACCAATACCTCAAAATCATCCCACAAATCCTTGGAGAGCGCATTCCCGCAGCGATCGCAGGTGAGGCTCACAGTACCACCTACTTCAAACTTGAGCATGAGGAAGGAAGGATTCTTATCTAATTTCAACCTTACCTTTGCACGGCAATTGCTGAAATCCTGGGGCTGGTACGACTTAAAGAACTTATCATCAATGTCATAAACAAATTCGTGCAGCCCCGGCTTCAACCCTACAAATGCGATCTCATATTCCCGCCGGTTTGCCATAGTTCTCATTTTAAAGGCTCGCAAAGGTAGGGAAAATCACTTAGAAATCATCGATTTTCGCAAAAAACAGGCATCAAACAGGCATGGGTGCCATCCTCATGCCACACAGAGGGCAGACTGCCCCGACCATACAAAACCTTATTTTTACCCTTCAATGGAATCAAGCAGGCAAAAAATTCCGAAAATCACCTGGATAGTAATATTGATTTTTGGGCTGGCCATTCGTTTATTGTCACTAGACAAATCCCTGGTAGAAGACTGGTATTCCAGGGGTATTTATCCACGGATCGGATCCTCGCTCAGATGGCTCTTCGGCTGGCTGCCTTTCAGCCTCGGAGATTTGTTTTATATGGGCATCATTTTGTATGCTACCATCGTCCTGATAAATTGGATCAGGGCAATCAGACAAAAAAAAATATCATGGCTATCGGTGCAGGGTGGTCTCCTCCGATTTTTGGGCCTGATGCTGACCATTTATATAATCTTCAACCTGCTCTGGGGGATGAATTATAACAGGAGAGGGATCGGCTCGGAAATTGAAATTGAGAGAACGAAATATTCAAAAGAAGAGCTTGCCACCATCAGCGGGCAATTACTTCTGAAGCTGAATGCCTGTAAAGAAGGCACTCTCAGACAACATATCAGGTATCCCAGCATCAGGGAATTATTCAGGAAGACTGATTCGGTATATAAGCTGGCTCAGGAAACCTATCCATTCCTGCGGTACTCGAATCCTTCTTTGAAATCTACTTTTTTTGGATTGGCAGGAAACTACCTGGGCTTCACGGGTTATTATAATCCCCTCACCGGCGAGGCTCAGGTGAATACCACTGCGCCTCCCTTCCTGCTACCCTTTATTTCCTGTCATGAAGTTGCACACCAGCTCGGGTATGCCAAAGAAAATGAGGCCAATTTCGTAGCCTATCTCGCGGCAGCTAATTCGGGGGATTCACTGTTTCTCTATTCCACTTATTTCGATCTCTTTCTCTATGCTCATCAAAATTTGTATTTGTCTGATTCCACAGCGGCCAAATCAATAGTGGAAAGACTGCATCCGGCAGTGAAGGATGACATCAAATTGTTGAGGACCTTCTACAAAAAATTTGAAAACCCCATCGAACCGGGTATCCGCTGGATCTATGGAAAATATTTAGAGGCGAATGAACAACCCTCAGGTGTGATGACCTACAATGAAGTTGTTGCCGACCTGATTGCTTATTACCGCAAGTATGGGAAAATCTGATGCTCTCTACTGCAACTCCCTATCAAAAATTATTCTTCCACATCATGCTTTCTATGGGTTTATCGGCCTGGCCATGGTATTTGGCATTTTTTTTCTGGTTGTAACTGACCTCAATTTCTCCTTCCACCGGGAAATAGATCAACTGCCCAATGGGCATGCCCTTATAAATGCGCACCGGCTGTTTCACCGATATTTCCAGGGTCCAGTTCCCACAAAAGCCAACATCACCCTTGCCGGCAGTGGCATGTATGTCAATTCCAAGTCTGCCTGTAGATGACTTGCCTTCGAGGAAGGGAACATGCGCGTGCGTTTCTGTATATTCCTGCGTTACACCGAGGTAAAAGATATGAGGATATAACACAAATCCTTCTTCAGGAATCTCATACCATTCTATCTCATGATGTCTTTTG
>CALFNL010000350.1 GCA_937902875.1 uncultured Bacteroidota bacterium
TACCGCTTTTGAAGAATCGAGGAAGATAACTACGATACTCTTCGACAAAACCGGCACTCTCACCAGGGGAGCATTTGGTGCAACGCGAATAGTGCCGCTTGACCAACAATACGCGGAAGACGATTTGCTAAGGCTTTCAGCGGCGCTTGAGCAGAATTCAGAACACCCCATCGCGGAAGGAATTGTTCGAAAGGCAAAGGAGAAGGAGCTCATCATCCCCTCTGCCGCAAAATTCAGTGCCATCACCGGTGAGGGCGTTGAGGCAATGGTGGAAGGTAGGTCTGTTAAGGTAGTGAGCCCGGGTTACCTGAAGGATAAGAATATTGTGATCTCTGCAGATTCTTCCAGCAATGAGGCGGAGACCGTGGTTTTTATTTTGATTGATGGAAGGCCTGTGGGCTATATTGCACTGGCCGATGAGGTGAGGCCCGAAAGCGCCGATGCAGTTAAAGTACTCAAAGCAAATAATATAAAGGTGCTGATGGCAACCGGCGATAATGATAGGGTAGCCAAGGCCGTTAGTAACCAATTGGGATTAGACGGATATTTCGCGGAAGTGCTTCCTCACCAAAAAGTGGAGATCGTAAAGGATTTGCAAAGCAAGGGAGAATTTATAGCCATGACCGGTGATGGCATCAACGATGCGCCCGCCCTCGCCCAGGCAGATGTGGGCATTGCTGTAGGCTCCGGAACCGACGTGGCCGCGGAAACTGCGGATATCATCCTGGTCAACAGCAACCCGAAGGATATTGCCAAGCTGATATTATTTGGCAAAGCCACTTACCGGAAGATGATACAGAACCTGGCCTGGGCTACAGGTTATAATATTGTAGCGATTCCTTTAGCGGCCGGAGTGCTATACAATACCGGTTTTGTATTGAGTCCGGCTGTAGGGGCCGTGCTCATGAGCCTGAGTACAATAATAGTGGCGGTGAATGCGCAATTTCTGAGAAAGGAAATTGAAAGAAGCTGAATGGAAGCAAGGCGGCTCGCAATTAGCGCCCGGGCCTTGAAAATTTAAATCCGCCCACCGAAGAAAAGCAGTAAGTAATTTTGCCAACGAATAATTGATCACATGAACAGGAAATCGGAAATAGAACTTCTGGCGGATAGATTCCCCGATTCGAATCTGCCCGGATTGGATTTTCTGATTGAGTTGGCGCTTGATTTAAGCTGGTGCTGGAATCACGCGGCCGATGAAATTTGGGAAAAACTGGATCAACATCTCTGGGAAATGACACATAATCCATGGATCATTTTGCAGACAGTATCCTTTGAAAAGATCAGTCATTTCCTCGACGATGCTGCCACCAAAATCAAGATACAGGAATTGCAAGCCAGGAAGCCTTTACCTGACTCCGCAAAATGGTTTCAGGAGAATCATGCAAATTCTCCGCTCACCTGCATTGCTTATTTCAGCATGGAATACATGTTGAGTGAAGGACTGCCTATTTATTCCGGAGGATTGGGTAATGTGAGCGGCGATCAACTCAAAGCGGCAAATGATATGGGGATTCCGGTTGTGGCCATTGGCCTGCTTTACCAGCAGGGATATTTCCGCCAGGTAATTGACAGGAATGGAGAGCAGGATGAACTTTATCCATATAACGATCCGGGACAATTGCCCATCATGCCGTTGCGAAAACCAAATGGGGAATGGCTGCGACTGCAGATTAAACTTCCGGGATACAGTGTGTGGATCCGCACCTGGGAAGTGCTGGTTGGGGATGTGAGACTCTTCCTCCTTGACAGTAACGATGCAGCCAATTTTCCCGCGCACCGTGGAATTACAAGCGAACTATATGGTGGCGGCGCGGAGCTTCGCCTTCAGCAGGAAATGGTTCTGGGCATTGGTGGTTGGCGCTTATTGCAGGAACTGAATATTAAACCCGAGGTCTGTCACCTAAACGAAGGCCATTCTGCATTCGCTATACTGGAACGGGCCAGGCATTTGATGGAGGAGACGGGTCAATCTTTTCAAACGGCTATGGCTGTTACCCGTGTAGGAAATCTTTTCACTACACATACTGCGGTGGCCGCGGGATTTGATCGTTTCGAACCCTGGCTGATGTCGCAATATCTAAGCACATATGCAAGGGAGGAACTGGGTATTTCCCTGGGTGAACTCCTGGAACTTGGGCGGGTTAACCCCGCCGATTTGACCGAACCATTCAATATGGCTTACCTGGCAATTCGCGGCTCAGGGGCCGTAAATGGTGTAAGTGCTTTGCATGGCAAAATAAGCCGTGCATTGTTTCAGCCTCTTTTTCCGCGCTGGCCCGGTCACGAAGTTCCGGTTGGGCATGTTACTAACGGAGTGCATATGCGAAGCTGGGATTCCATGGCTGCCGATGATTTGTGGACTGAAGCCTGTGGCAAAGACCGCTGGATGGGCAATACAGAAGCGCTGGATGTACATATCCAGAAAATTTCTTCTGAAAGGCTTTGGGAGGTGCGCAGTCAGGAACGGAAGATATTTGTGGAATATTTACGCAGGCGGCTACCTGCGGATTTAGCCGCAGCGGGAGCTTCGGCCTGGGAAATAGAAGAATCAAAAACCCGGTTCGATTACAATACGCTCACGCTGGGATTTGCCCGTAGGTTCGCGGTATACAAGAGACCCAACCTCCTGTTAAGAGACCCCGAACGACTCCTGCGCATTTTGACAAATCCATCCAGGCCGGTTCAACTGGTTGTAGCCGGTAAGGCACATCCGGGAGACCATATTGGCCAGGCGATGATAAAAGAATGGGTGCTATTCAGCAGGCGGCCGGAAGCTAAGGCGCATGTAGTATTCCTGAGTGATCATGACTCCTACTTAACTTCACAAATTGTTCAGGGTGTTGATCTCTGGATCAACACGCCCAGGCGGCCCTGGGAGGCCTGCGGCACAAGCGGAATGAAGGTATTGGTGAACGGTGGAATTAATTTTTCGGAGCTGGATGGCTGGTGGGACGAAGCTTTTGATCCCGCCCTTGGATGGGCAATAGGCGACCGGCAGGAGCATGCCAATGATTCCGGATGGGACGCCATGGAAGCCGACCAGATTTATCATTTGCTTGAGCGTGAAATTGTGCCGGAATTTTATAACAGAAATGAAAAAGGGATTCCCGGCTCCTGGACAAACAGAATGAGGAATAGCATGTCAATGCTCACTCCGAGATTCTCCACAAACCGGACAATGATAGAATATATAGATCGATATTATTTACCGGCCGCGGTAGCGTATAAGAAACGTGCCGCTGCAAATGGACAGGCAGGTTCAATAATTTGTGACCGGAAAAATTCACTCCATGATAATTGGAAAAAAATGAGTTTTGGGAATTTTCAGGTCAGCAGGAAGGATGGCAAATATAATTTTCGTGTAACGTTGCTTAATGATGGCCCTGTTCAGGATGATATCCTGGTTGAATTGTATGCCGATCCTTTAAGTGATGAAGGGCCAACAAGAATAAGGATGAATCCAATTTCAAAAGGCACAAATAAGGAAGAACAAATATACGAAGCCTGGGTTGATGCTTCGAGACCCGAAGGCGATTTTACGCCCAGGATTATCCCAAACTATGAAAGCATTTCTGTGCCATTGGAAGACAACCTGATTCTTTGGCAACGTTGATACTTTGATCAAATTCGAGTGGCTTTCGTGGCTCTACCAGCCTACATTCTCCTTAACTTTCGTGGTCAAAAGCCTGGACTGGTGAAGTTGAGCCCGCATAAAATTGCTGGATTTTGTATTGTCCCCAGGCTCTCAAAAATTCATCGGGGCTCACCGAGTTGAAGATATTGTCCCTGCTTCGCTCAAATTCTTCCCAATCTTTCATTTTATGGGAATAATGAACATAGAATTCATATGACCAATCAACAATCTGCGAGAGACACCTTACATAAGCAAAATAGTTTTTTTCATTGCAGGAATCGTATAATGGTTTTACGAAATTCTGAACCAAAGAATCTGTAACCTGCGTAATAGGATCCGCATGTGGCACTGGGTCCATATTCATAATTCTTTTCATTTTAAAAATTTGTAAAAATTAATCACCAGGCATGTGTGACCGGGGGCAATGAAATTCTACCCCTGAACCCTGCCGTCAAATCGATATCCCATTTCCCTGAAAGCATCTCTTAAGCCTTCCCGAATCGCATCGGAAAAAGGTGATGGTTTAGGGCTTCTTTTGGAAAACCGTTTAAAAAAAGCAACCAATAGCTTCATTCAATTGCGGGTTAATTCTTGAGAAAAAAATTGGAATAGTAGTCTCAAAAAGCTGGTCTGTTAGAAGGGTTATTTAGTCAGGGCCAGGAAGTTCCAGGAGAACTTATAATGAGGCATTTATTATGGAAACGGGTATTTGATTGTTGTTCGTCAGCGCAATTACCCCTATTCAAAAATTTCTCAATGCCCCGGAATAATTTTGGTGCATTGTATGGTGCAAATAAATCAAAATAAACTGCTCTAAAACCATAATCCACCGTTCGGCTGGTTCCGGCTTATGATTGGGGGTTTTGAATTTATTATTGGCGAAAATGGCCTGATTTGAAAACTTGTTCTAAAATTGCAGCTTCGGTTGTAGCTCCAATAACAGGGCATTTCTTTTAATCAGCCATTTCCTCACTTCAGTCCAATTGCTTACTCTTGTGTATCCTGAGCGATGAATATTGAAGTTGTGAGGTGCGGTAAAAAGCAATCTTTCCCCTTTGAAATGATTTAGATTTTTCAGATGGTCGTCAATCATAAAGTCTCCTGAAATCCTTTTTTTTGAACCGCAAAAAATAATTTGATGGGGGGCTATGAATGGAAAATGTTCCTGCAGCCACTCATATCTTTCCACAAGGGATTGGGGGAATTCCATAGCGGCAGAAACTATGTTTATGTCAAACAATTCATTGAGCTCTTCAAGCACCTGCTCACTTCCAGGTATAACCGGTGCGCTGCGAAAAAATCCGGGTGTATGCAGGAATTCTGTGATTAAATCAGGCCGAGGAAAAGCCTTGTCTTCCTCCTTGCCCAATAAATCAGTCCTCTTTATTTCAATTCCGGTTGCGCTCTTATACCACTTAATGCACTGATGAGTAATATCCGCCACCACATGGTCCATATTGATCAGGATAATTTTCTTTTTCATGTTTAGTTATTTACACGCACATAAATGGGGCAATGACCCAGGCAGATTACTCAAAACCAAAATGAATAATTCACAATGATGAAACTATTTTTATTTGAATGCCTGATACAGGCGCACAAATACATGTTGAATGGCGCTAATTGCATTCATACTCATAAGTCAATGTATCCGAAACGCCGCCAGATCTTAGCACAAACGAGGAAATCCTATGATCTGCTCCAAAATCATATAGGATTTCAATGGCGTCACTGGATTTTAAAAGGTTATGCGTTCTGAATATGTCATATCCCTGTATAAGGTGAACAAAGCCGAAATAATCGCCGATTTGCTCGGGCTCATTTGTGTAATATTCCAGGCTTGATGTTGTGGCGCCAGCGGCTATCGAAACCATGTTATGATTAGACCAACTGTAGCTACTGATTGCAACTGTGCTGGAATAAGATGCCGTGGTAGTTGATCGCATTAGTTCATCGCCATCGTAGGCATAAGATTGATTGAGCCAGGATGTGCCTGTTGAATCATCATCTGTTCTAACATTCACCGCCAGTCCCGCGTCATTCAGGGTAGCAACGGTTTTACTAACCGACAATCCTGATCTCATGGTGCGTGTAACCACCTGGTGATCCCCATACTCATAAGTTACCACCGCGTTTCCGTAGGTTAGCTTTACAACCTTGCCATCGCCGTTGTAAGTAAATTGGTATAGATCACTGGTTCCCAAATGATTCACCGATTTGATTCTGCATGTGGAAGTTTTAACTTCAACCTTTTCCTTTTTACATCCTGAAATAATTCCTGTCACAAGCAGAACGAGAACCGATATGTAAAGTATTTTCAGAGTTTTAACCATGGCGTTATTGGTTTTGTAATTGTGTTTAGCTGAAAAATGGTGTTTTCCATGATTTGCGTTTGCTGTTGCTGAAGCCATTGTGTCGATATATTATCGATGAATTCTAAAGTCATTTAATAAACCTGCAAATTCAGGACCCTCGTGAAAAATATACATGAATTAATTATTAAGATTGAATGAAACCCTTGCAAAAACAAACCTGCCATTGAAGCCCATTTGCTGAACTCTCCTCGTATAAATAAATCTTCCAGACGAGATATTCCCTGAATGGGTATGCTCATCCTGATACAGGTCAAAAATATTATTGGATCCAACAGTGAGGGTTAGGCTCTTTGCAAGGTCGTAGCTTATAGACAGATCTGTAATCGTTTTGGGACTGAATTCCTGGTCCAGCGTTTCCTTTTCACCGGTAAATGCGTTTACTGGAAAGGCTCCCGGATTATCGGGATTGATACTTGGGTCAAGGTAAATGACCCTTCCGAAATAGGCGAACCTGAGCAAGGCTCCCAATTTCTTATGATTATAAGTAATAGTGAAATTCCCTTTGGATGCGGGGTTGGCTACTTCCAACCTGCTCTGGTCTTCGCGGTTAAAATAATTTGCAAGCTGGCCGGAGTTGACCAAAATATCAGAAGCCTTAATGATTGGTTTTCCATCGGCTCCCTTCACCACTTCGTTCTTCATGAATGTGGCGGCCAGGTAGAACCGAAGTTTGTTGAAGCGTGCAAAATTGGTGTGGTAGCTTATTACGGCTTCAATACCCTTTGCCCTGGTGTCGATTGCGTTTGTGAAAAAGTTTGCAGAAGTGGCTCCGTTATCTTTCAGCAATTGCGTGAGGGTAGCATTGTTTCCACCGGTGAAATTGTTTGTTAGAATAATCCGGTTCTTGATCTTGATCAGGTAAGCATCTACTGAAATTTCCAATGACCTGAGTGGCATGGCAGTAAATCCGAGGGAATAATTTTGCGATGTCTCTTCTTTCAAATTAGGTATCCCAAGGATTTCGGCGGGCTTACTATCATTGGTAAAAGTTCCACTCTCAATTGGCACTATTCCTGCGGTTGTGGATACAAACAGGGTATTGGTTTTGGCATAATATTTTTGCTGCATGGAAGGCGCTCTGAAACCACTGGAAGACGCGCCTCTTAGGGTGAACCAGTCATTCCATTTATAACGGGTGGCCACCTTGTAATTCAGGGTGCTGCCAAAATCGGAATAATTCTCAAAACGCAATGCAGACTCAAGCAACCAATGACTGGTGAAGTCCTGCTCCAGATCCAAATATAATGCAACATTGCTCCGGGAATGCTTATTCGCATAAGCAGGAATGAAGCCTGCAAACACCTGTGCACCCGCTGTTGCCCCTGAATTCACATCGTAGTTTTTGTAGGATGCTTCTTCACCCGCATGTTGTGAATACTGGTCTGTTCTGAATTCGGCTCCATACGCCACGTTCAACCCCTGCAAAACATGGAAATTGCGCGTGAGATCAGCATTAACGGTGTTTTGTAAAAAGGTCAGACCGCCTGCATCGAACTTAGTCTGGGGAGAGTTGGTGACCGCAAATTGGGTGTAATTAACCGAATGATCAACGCCGAAATCAAAATTATTTACACCGAGGGTGTTTGATAAGCTCGCGTTCCAGTTTCCGAGCTTGCCTTCCGCGCCAATTGACAGGGAATAATCCTGAATATCCGTTTTGATCAAAGGCAAAAAGCCGTTTGGATAGAGCCCCAGGCTTTGTGCAGTATAACTACCTGCGGCCGTACTGATTGACAGGGGATAGCGGTAAATCCCGGCCGCCTCTCCATTTTTCCTGCTATAACCTCCAAATATTTTCAATTTCCATTGTTCACTGACATCATAGCTTCCATTCAGGAAAAATGAACCGCCTGATATTTTGGAATTGCCAATGCGCATGTCGAAATCATTCCGGGTTTGGGACCTTGCGCTCATGATGGAATCATCTTTATTGACCCCATTTACAGATGGGTATATCTGCCCTGTATAAGTGCCGGTTCGGTTGGAAGGATTCCTTAGGGAATATTCTCCCGTGAGATTGATGAATCCTTTCTTTTTCAGCCTGATTCCATAATTTAATCCTGCCTGGAAATTCCCTCCGTCCTGCACATTCACTTTATCCAGGCTGCTGTTACTTAATTTATTCAGCGTATAGTTCTTATCGTAACGGGTTATGTTTTCTCCATAGGAAATGCTTCCACTAAGGGTATTGGGATTATTCTTTAGCACAATGTTTATTACCCCGGCTATGGCGTCTGAACCGTATTGTGCCGAAGCTCCATCCCTCAGTATTTCCACTCTCTCTATAGCATTGACCGGTATGGCATCAAGATCGGTACCTACCTGCCCGCGGTTAACCGTTCCGTTTACATTCACAAGTGCCGACTGGTGCCGCCTCTTTCCGTTAACCAACACCAATACCTGGTCGGAGCCCAGCCCTCTCAACTGCGCCGGATCCACATGGTCGGTGCCATCCGCAATGGTTTGCCTGGTCGATTGGAAAGACGGCGCAGCATAAGTGAGCAATTGGTTCAGGTCCGTCTGGCCAACCTCCTTCGCCATTTGAGCCACCGGAATCAAATCCACGGGTACAGGCGTTTGCACCTTGGTTCTTGACAAATTTCTTGATCCGATTATGGCAATCGGAATTTCATTATATAATAAATGCAAACCGATGGAATACTCATTTCCGGGTCCATCTACTCTTATGGAACTACTCTCATACCCTACATAGCTTACAACGATGGTATTTACATTTTCGGGAATTGACATGATGAAACTACCGTCTTCTGAGGTCACTAATCCAAACTTGTTTCCCTTTGGCATCACCGAAGCAGATGGCAGAGGCCTGTGACTATCGGCGTCAAACACCTTCCCTTTAATTGTTTTTTGCGCGAATGCCATAAAGGGCAATATCATAATCAGCAGGAAAAAGAATTTAATTGAATAATAGTATCGGATTGTGGAGAGGATACGGTGAAATGCCAGTGACATGACAACAATCAGGCTGGTAAGTCTAAATGGGTAGAGTATTTTTGTCATTGTTAATTTTGTTTTTGGTGAATGGCACGCAAGGTAGATACTATGTTATCCCGGCAAAACCCACTTCTCCCACCGGTCTCTTATTTTTTTCGATCGGTGCCAATCGACTGATCTTAAAAAAGTTATCTTGTTTTTTGCGCAGGCATTTGTGGCAATTGTAATTCCCCAAACAGGGTCAGGTTAATCCACGAAAATGAAAGGAGTCTATTCACATCATGATGATTCAGATGCATTCTGGCTCCATAATGTTTGCAACCTGAATGGGAATCCAGCTTCTTGCCATGTAAATCCGGCCCATGGAAATTCTTCCTTTTTCATGATTGAGATCCCCGCTTTTTCCCTGATGCGGCGCATGCCAGCAAAAAATATTTTGTGAAATGTTGCTACCAACGGCGGGAATTAATTTATGAATGGCGTATGTGGATTTATTAACGGTATGCGCAGGTTCCAGGCATCGTAGCCGGCAGTGGTTTGAACAGCCAATTGATTACCTTTAAATCGCAAATAACAAGGTAAGTTCCCCCTGATGTACAAGCCCCGTCTGCTTCTTGCAACAATGGTATCAATCGCTATCATAATAGTGGGCTCAGGGCCTTTGTTCGCCCAGGATATCAATGAAAACAATTTTACCCGCTATACCAAGGAGCAGGGCCTCTCGAACAATCTTATTACGGGCGTCGCACAGGATTCTACCGGTTATATATGGCTCTCCACTGCCTTCGGATTAAACCGTTTCAATGGAAGCAGTTTTGTGCAGTTTCACAGTAATGATGACAGTCTTTCCCTGCCTTCTGAAAATATTGGCGGGCTGGAATGGCTCGACAAGCGCCGACTGGCTGCCTATGGTGAAGGACTGCATATTATAGATACATACACAGGTGAAACCCGGAACCTGTTTATTCCATACAAAAACAAACAATTCCAGTATAAATTTAATTGGATAATGTCGGTGAGAAGCAATTCTGCCGGCAGTATTTTCATCCTCACCCGTTCAGGATTTTACGAGTTTGACAAAGAATATAATCTGGTATTCAGGTTTGATTATTATTCCGATAAGGAAGTTGCTACCAGCAGCTTTGTTTTTGGCCGATATCTTCTAACCCTGGATGAAAATCACCTTTCCATTATTTCATCTTCGGGGATCTATTATTTTGATATTGCTAAGAAGCAGCTCAGGAAAATGGGCCCTGCCGATTGTCCGCCAATGGCCGAATTCCTGGATTACCCAAAAAGAGATTACCAGTTTTTTCAACAAAGGCCGGGCCGCATTTTGATAGTCAAGAGTCTTGAAGACAGCGCCGTTTATGTAGACATCGCAGAAAATATAAAGAATGCTACCCGTTTGCCTTTTCAATCGGCAGCAGATGAATTCGACTACCGTTCAGAGATACTGACTTACAGTGATACTATTTTATATATTACGGGCAATACAACCGGATTTTATAAAATAAGGCTTGATCCGGGAACAGGGGAAATTCAATTTTATCCAAAAAAATATTTTCCATCTTATTCATGCCGCCATCTCCTAAAAGACAGGGATCAAAACCTGTGGATAGCTACTAATGAAGGATTGATTCATGAAGATAATAACAGGAATTATATACGACAGGCCGCCATATCAGTTTCCATTCGGAATATGTTTCCCAACCTGGTGATTGATGATATAGATGCCGTTGGAGACGAGCTATATGTAGCCACACGCGGCAAAGGAGGCATCCTGGTATTTGACAAGGATCTTCAATTCATCCGTAGAATAGGATTTGAAAAATGCAGGAGGCAACCTGATCATATTTATTCAATAGCCTCCGCCGGAAGAAATAGTTTGTTAGTGGGAACTAACGGCCCGCTTTTCAGGGTGAACACGGAAACAGGTGAAATAAAAGAAATAAGTCTGCAGGATTGGGACCGCACAAATGGCTGGATCGCGGACCTCAGCAAAGACAGGAATGGGAATATATGGGTTGCCACCGATAGTATTTATAAATACGAAACCCAAACCGGTAAAACCCTTATTGTGCCAAGCTCCAATCGAAGCATAACAAGCATAGAATTGACGCAAAGCATTCACGAAGATGGTTCCGGCAACATGTGGATGGCCGGCCATGGCTTGCTCCGCTACAATACCAGTACAAAATCCTTCGACAGGCTGGTAGATTCCTTTCCTTTCATTAAGATCCCAGACAGGCAGGTCAATTCATTTATAGCAGACAACCAGGATAATCTCTGGATCAATAGCAATAACAATGGATTGGTATGCTACAATATTGACCGGAAAACATTTCGTGTTTTTACACCGGAAAATGGCTTGCCGGGAAATAATGTTGCCAGTATGATCATCCTCCGAAATAAACTCTGGATGGCCACATTTTCAGGGGTTGCATGTCTCGATCTGCAAACATCCCGGATTACGAGTTTTGGAAAAGAAGATGGGTTTCCTGACGAACCAATATCCATCGGCGCTAAGTTTTTTTATGACAGCGCCCGAAACAAACTGTATATTGGATTTATCAACACACTGGTGCAATTTGATCCTGGTATGATTTTTCAAAAAACCCGGGCTCCGAAACTCTATGTTGAAAGCCTGATGACGGGAGATCAGAAAAAATATAACTTCCCCGGCGAAAGTTTTAAAACATCCTGGCGTAACAATGATGTGGTAATAACCTTAGGGAGTATTAATTTCCTAACTACCAGCACTCAACGCTTTGCATACCGCCTTGTGCAGGATGAAAATACCCAATGGCAACCCTTGGGAACCAATAATACATTCAGTATTTCCAATCTCTCACCCGGCCGCCATCGCATCCAGCTTAAATTGTATTCCAGCAGCAACCGTTGGCCGGAACAGGCAAAAGAATTTGAAATCATGATAACCCCACCCTTTTGGAAACAGACCTGGTTTATAGAACTATCAGTCGTCATTTTATTCATGCTTGTGTATTTGATCCTCAAATGGCGCACAGGCCAGATCCGCAGGAAGGAGAGAGCCAAAACACATATAGAAAAATTGAAGGCGGAGGAATACAAGAACCAATATGAACTGGAGCAAATCACTCATTATTTTTCCTCTTCCCTGGCAGATAAGAAAAGTGTGGACGAAGTGTTGTGGGATGTTTCCAGAAACCTCATAGGAAGGATGCATTATGAAGACTGCATGATCTATCTCTGGAATGATGATAAAACCAGGATGATCCAAAAAGCATCTTATGGTCCCAAGGGTAATCCAAAAGCCATCACCGCCAATCTGTTTGATGTGATGCCGGGGCAGGGTGTGGTTGGTTATGTAATGCAGACGAGAGCACCCCTCTTGATTGAGGATACCAGGAAGGACAATCGCTATAGAGTGGACGACATCATGCGCCTGAGTGAAGTTTGCGTGCCAATCATTCAGAATGGTGAGCTGATCGGTATCATTGATTCGGAGCATCCCGAGGTCAACTATTTCAGGGAAAGAGATGTGAAGATATTAACCACGATCGCTACGCTTGTCAGCAATAAGATCAAGCAAATTGAATATGAGCAGTCCCTGGTAATAAAACAAAAAGAGATTGCATTCATCAATCAGCAATTGGCGGAAGCCCAGTTGCTGGCGCTGCAAACCCAGATGAATCCGCATTTTATTTTCAATTCCCTCAACAGCATTAAGGGGATGATACTCGAAAATGAACAGCAAAAAGCATCCAGGTATCTTAGCAAATTTGCCAACATGATTCGAAGCACCCTGAACCAGTCCAAACATGTATTTACTACCCTAAATGAAAATATGGAACACCT
>CALFNL010000351.1 GCA_937902875.1 uncultured Bacteroidota bacterium
TGTTCCAACACAAAAAAACCATCCGCCAATTGGCTGATGGCTTTTTGATCCCTCCTTCTTTACTGCCTGCCAGCCCGGCTAAACTGACCGGCTGCGCTGGAACCGGGCGGCGATACTAGTCTTGCGATGGCCGGCAAGCGGGTAAAGGGAAATTTTAACCGTTTTTTTTGGGGTTAGGTTCGGCGGCACATAAGTAAAAGAGAAATCCTTGACATATAACTATGTTCCCCGTAAATGCTGAACCCAATGTAATGATGAATCAAATCATTGGCTCTTCTCTGGTTTTAGCGGAGTATTTTTCTCCTGGCTTGCTTCCTGATCTGACAACTATTTTCCCTCTTTCACCTTCATCACAGATGCGGGCAGTAAACCATGTGCTTCCTTATGGTTCTTAACAAGGGCTGCGGAATCCTTTGCTTCAACAAGGCACATCACAACACCTTCTTTTTCATCAACCCAATAGTTAATGAAGTTTACACCATTTTTCTTCTGCAGGGCGAGGTCTTTCTGATGAGCGGCCTCTACATTCTCCGCCTTAACATTTCCGGCGCCCAGGTAGTGAACATCCAGGAATAACTGCTTTTTGATTTTCGTTGCCGCCTCCGTTCCAGACGTTACAGGGTAAATATGCTCCGGCAATAGTCCATGTGCTTCGGCATGTGTCTTCCTGAGTGATCCAGCGTCGGGAGCTGTGGCAAGACAATATACCAGCCCCTTCTTTTGATCCATCCAAAATTTCAAAATATGGACTCCATATTTTTCCTGGACTGCCAGGTCTTTGATATGTGCCGCCGCAACATCCTTATATTTTACACCCGGCTTCAACTGATGGACATCAATAAAAAGCTGCTTTGATCCCTCATTCTGACCCAAATCATCCGTCTTGCTTGGCTGGGCGGACAGATGCAAAGAAAGAATACTGAAAACGAGGAATAAGAGCTTGAGAAAAAAACCTTTCATGATAAATGATTTTAACTTTGAATAATAAGATTACTGTGCAAAGGAACCCGCAATTCCGGTGTTGGATTTAAGGTGTTTTCCCTATTTTCGGGAATTCTTTTCCCCATTTTATTTAAGGGCAATATGGAGTTGATAGAAAGAGAAGGGTATTTGGCTACCCTGCAGGCAAAATTTGAAAGCATTGCAGAGGGCGAAGGCCACACGGTACTTGTTAGCGGTGAAGCCGGAATTGGCAAGACCTCGCTGATAAGAGCTTTTTGCAAGAACCGGAAGAATGATTGTAATATTTACCTCGGAACCTGCGATGCTTTGTTCACGCCTCGTCCCCTGGCGCCTTTATATGATATAGCCTTACAGATGCGGCATGATTTCTGGCAAAACAATGGGGATATGTCAGACAGGGTGGGATTATTTGCCCGCTTCTTTCATGAATTATGCATTCAGGAAAAACCAAGCCTGATTGTATTTGAGGATATACATTGGGCGGATGAAGCCACTCTGGATTTTATCAAATTTCTGGCGAGGCGGATAATACAGTTGCAATGCCTTTTTATTCTTACGTACCGTAGCGATGAAATACACTCACATCATCCGCTTCGAAATGTTTTGGGCCAATTGAATCCGGATACATTTACCCGTTTACAACTGCTCCCTTTATCCAAACTTGCGGTTGAAAAAATGGCCGATGAAAGAGGTTATAAGGGTGAAGACGTTTTCAGCATTTCCGGTGGTAATCCTTTTTATGTAAGTGAAATTCTATCCAGCTACAGTGTGGGCGTGCCCGACAATATAAAAGATTCCATCATCGCGGCTTATAATCGACAGGAGGAAAGAACCAAACAGGTTTGGGAATTACTCTCGGTGATACCGGGGAGCTTCGAGGTAAAATATCTTGAAAAATTTGAACCTCTGTATGCGGCGGCGCTTGAGCGCTGTCTCGAATCCAGGATTCTTTTCCTGCAGGATGGATTCATCGCCTTTAAGCATGAACTATTCAGACGAACGATCGAAGCAAATCTATCTCCGCTTAAAAGGCTTTCCCTAAATAAGAGAATACTTGATCTGCTCCTGGAAAGCTTTGAACAGAATCAGGCCGTAGAACGGATCATGCACCATGCTAAAAATGCAAATGAATATGAACTTGTAGTGAAGTACGCTCCCCTTGCGGGCAGGAGGGCAGCATCTGTTGGAGCCCATGTAGAAGCAGGCAGGTTGTATTTATCCGCCATAGAATATTATCAGGGAAATGATCAGGATATTCTGATTCAGTTTTATGAATCCTATGCGTATGAATGTTATCTCACAAACCAGATAAGGGAAGCCATCATCTATACAGGGAAAGCCCTGAATCTCTGGAAGCAGAAAAATGATACGGAGAAAACAGGTAATAGCATGCGGTTCATGTCGAGACTCTGGTGGTTCGAAGCTAACCGAAAACAGGCAGAGAGCTTTGGCGTGCAAGCCATCGAAGCATTGGAGAATCAACCTCTATCCAGGGCAAAGGCCATGGCATATAGCAATATGTCGCAGTTGAAAATGCTTTCAGCCGAAGCCGACGAATGTATCTTTTGGGGAGAAAAAGCCATCGCGATGGCTAAAGAACTGGATGATGAAGAAATACTTTCCCATGCTTTGAACAATGTGGGTACCATACAAATGAATATTCCCGCATCCAAACTAAGGGGCATTGAGCTTTTGCAGCAAAGCCTGGCCCTTGCCTTAAAAAATTCCTATCACGAGCATATAGCAAGGGCCTACGCCAACCTGGGCAGCATTGCCATAAACATCAAAGAATATTCCTTGGCCACAAACTCATTGGCAGAAGGTTTAAAATATTGCGAAGAAAGAGACCTTGATTCCTGGTCGTCCTATATGTATTACCAGAGAGCCAGGATGAACCTCGAAACCGGCAATTGGAAAGAAGCCTATGCTTCTGCGGAAAAACTCATTGCAAGCGAAATGGTATCACCGGTAATCAGGATCGGTGCTATTGCAGTTGTGGCTACCATCAAATTCAGAAGAGGTGAATCCGGTATGCTCCCATTACTAATGGAATCAAAGCCTATGGCTTTTGAAACCATGGAACT
>CALFNL010000352.1 GCA_937902875.1 uncultured Bacteroidota bacterium
GGCATGGATGAGCACACCATCGGGCGAGATCAGGAAAATCAGATCCCCTTCGTTATCGAGTGAGGGGAAATTGGAGACTGCTATGGCCGATCCGAATTTCGAAAGAGACGGATAGGCCCCGGTCGTGCAGATTACAACGAAGCTGTCTGGTTTCAATATATAATCAAGGCCAATCCTGGCTACGGATACACCATCGCTGACCGTATAACCATTGAGGTTATAGGGAATGGAAGAAATATTCTTCAATTCCAGGAATTCGGCATTGGGCAGACTGACCGGCGGTGAAGGATCAGCCATGATCTCGCTGATGACGATATCATAACGCTGTGCCGTCTGCCCCATCCCCTCCAAGAAACCCAAAATCATGATCCCAGACAGAAAACATTTCATCAAGAGTAAAATTACAATTCAGCTCCATATTGCCCAGGTGAGGAATCTCAAATGCATGGAGTTCTTTACCCATTTTAAAAGGGTTCGATCCCCAGGAACCATACTTGAATAATTTTTTTGGATAGATTAGAATCGCAAGCTATTTTTGTTGCCGCAATGACCATGATAAAGAAACATACAAAGCTCACTAAGAAACAGCTCTCACCAGGGGAAGCTTAAAGAGTGTATGTGTGTTACAACATATCTGAGGCCTTCCTAAACCGGGAAGGCCTTTTAGTTGCATGACATTAAATATATAAACAAAAAATCAATGAAAGTCGCAGTTGTGGGAGCAACCGGATTGGTGGGCTCCAAAATGTTACAGGTACTGGCAGAGAGAAATTTTCCGGTTACCGAATTGATCCCGGTGGCATCCGAAAAATCTGTGGGCAAAGAGGTATTATTTAAGGGAAAGAAATACAAGGTTGTGAGCGCCGCCGACGCTATTGCGGCCAGGCCGGCTGTGGCTTTATTCTCGGCAGGTGGCAGCACTTCGCTGGAATGGGCTCCCAAATTTGCGGAAGCGGGCATAACGGTGATTGATAATTCATCCGCCTGGAGGATGGACCCTGCCAAAAAACTCATAGTGCCCGAGATAAACGCCGATGTGCTCACGGCAGCGGACAAGATCATAGCAAACCCCAATTGCTCCACAATCCAGATGGTGGTAGCGTTGAACCCCCTCCACAAAAAATACGGAATCAAAAGGATTGTTGTGAGCACCTATCAAAGCGTGACGGGTACCGGCGTAAAAGCCGTGAGTCAATTGATGGGAGAACGCAACAATGCAGTACAGGCCGTGAAGGAAGAATATCCAATGGCTTATAAATATCCCATCGACCTGAATGTATTACCGCATATTGATGTATTTCTCGATAATGGCTACACGAAGGAAGAAATGAAGATGGTGAATGAAACGCGCAAGATCATGCGAGACGACAACATTCGCATTACATCCACTACGGTGCGGGTTCCGGTAATCGGCGGCCATAGCGAAAGCGTGAATGTGGAATTCGAAAAGGAATATGACCTGGATGAAGTAAGAGAAATACTGCAAAGAGCACCGGGCGTGGTGGTTGAAGATGATCCTTCCAATGCCAAATACCCGATGCCAATCCATGCGCATGAAAGAGATGAGGTTTTTGTGGGAAGGATAAGACGAGACGAGTCCCAGCCGAAGACCCTAAACATGTGGGTAGTGAGCGATAACCTTCGAAAAGGGGCCGCCACAAACGCAGTACAGATAGCAGAATGGCTGGTGCAGAAAGGTTTGTTATAATGGCCATTGCCAGAATCTATGCTAGTGGCTGCGATGCTGATAGAGGGAAAGGACATTTCCGGCCGGATCGCTGAATCTTGCTGTAATCTCGGGTGCATCCATTCCGATGGGTTGCACAATCCTGCCTCCATGGGCAATAATTATGTCAATGGTTGCGGCTACATTATCAACCATGATGGAGATCAGTAGCCCTGGTTCCGTTGATGGCTTTCGGCCGGTGACCCAGGTGCCACTCACTTCTTCTACTGCGTCGTCGAAGGCAATGCTTCCATCATCACGCTTCCTGATCTTCCAGCCAAAAACTCTTTCATAAAAAGAGGCAGAAACATTGATGTCTGTTGCGGGAATCTCTATATAACAGATCTTCCCGTTCCCGAATGTAGGATGCTGATTATTTTCCATTGTATTAATATTTTCATTATCCGGCCAGGATCTTCGCCAATGTATTAGTCCACTTTGAGCGGTGGGCCCATTACTTCCAATCCATGTTTACGATGAAGAATCTGCGATTCCTCATGTGTCGTATTAGGATTTTTGCTGGCTTCATTAAAGAAATCCTCCATGGTACCCGCCGGTTGACATGTGATCATGAGCCTCGCATCGCCTTCACTTACATTTGCAAAAGCGTGCGGAATTTTACGTGGCCCAAAAATGGAATCAGATAGCATCCGGAACTAAATATAAAAATAAAACCCGAATATTCTATAAGGATTTGCCCTAATTGCCTTTAAGTAGGGACAAATTAATCATGAACCTGGCAGGCTTCAAGTATATTCCCATCCGGATCGAAAAAGAAAAAATATATCACAATATCATCATGGATCAGTTCTCCAACTTCAACACCATTGTTTTGAATTTCTTTTCTTAGCATAGCAGCGTCGGGTGTTTTGAAGATTGGATAAGAGCCAGTTTCCTTATCAACTGTAATTTTTTTATTAGCCTGCCAAAGCGTTAGGCTTGTCGGTCCTTTGCTATCCAATACCACAAGTTTGGTTTTCGGGTCCTCCCATATAGAAGCCAAACGCAATTTAGTTTGATACCAATTCTTTGAATTTTCAATATCACTGACGCGGATTATTACTGTGTCAATGCCTTGTAATAAGTTTTGATTTTTATTTTCCATTTCTATTCATTTTTGCCAGGCCTTCTGAGCTCAATTTCAGTGCCAGAGTTTGCCTAAAGATCAATGCATGAGCGCTCGATTTATTAAATAAATCAAAGCCATTCTGACCCAAATTGAATTTATTTGTTTTATGATAGGAGATGCGTACAAGCCAGAAAATGGAAGCCCTGCCTCCTATGAAACTCAAATCTTTACCGGGAGACCGGAAAATTCGCTATATCGTTCTAACGCCTTCCTGAATAGGAAATCCTGTTTCTTGTTTAGAGGCTTCAGGAATTCGTACTCCATATCTATTGATTTTGCGTTGATGATCCGTTTCCAGTATCCGATAATTTGACCTTCATATATAATGGTATTGTCGAGACGAAGCGCTTGACCTGGTTTTAGTTTGTTTCTGAATTCCATGATTGCATTCCTGTCTTTATAGCCCATGAGGAATTCATCATATATTGGTAGCAGGTGAATGGCATGAAATTGCTTCTTGTCAACTGTTTTGAGTGAATGAAAATAGTATGTGTCAGGTCCTGATTTCTGCTGACTGAATTGATTCCTGATCATTGCAAGGCCATTTTTGCAATCGGCCATGGTGAGTCGTGACCAGGTAGAATAATCTTTTAGAGTTGCAGGGCCCCTACTCATGAAATATCTTCTGGTAAGTTCGGCCAGGGCTTCTTCTTTGGTTTTTTTTGCGAATGGTGGCACCCTCTCTTCCAGCAGAGCATAAGTGAATTGATTTCCCTTTCTCGCGCCACTGCAAACTATTCCATCCAGCTCAGCCTGCATCATAATATGCCCAAGTCGTGTACTGTCAATCACGATCTTCTTCTTTCCAAATTCTTCCTTGATTTCATTTCTTGTAAGTTGTGCATGACCCTGGAGGGATTTGGCAAGAATATTATTGCAGCGATTGAAGAGCTTTTTTTCCAGTTCAAGTTTGCGATGCATGTAGGAAGCCGCCATTTTTATGCGGGGAGCCGTCAGCATCAACATCCAGCGCAGGTCTTCAGCGGCCACAAAATGCCAGGTGGGTCTCAGTAAATGAGTCCTTATTATACGTGCTTCCTCAATATCGTTTTTTACCTGATGTTCTTTAACATGCGGCAATCTCAATCCCAGGCCCCATATGGCCTGATGATATTCCTGTGCCTGAACTGCGCCAAGCCATGCAACCAGATCAGTCGCATTCTTGAACCTGCTTGCAGAAATCTGTTGATTTATGAGCCTTTGCCTGACTATTTCAGATAATGTCATTGGCTGGATCAATTCTTTTCAGTCCAATCTCAGAACAAGATTGCAGAATGAAATTATGGAATGTTGCTGAATGGATAAGGATTGAGGCAAACCTGATGTTCCAAGGCAAATGGAAACAATGTTCCCATTTTCATTCATGCCTCATGGCCTCGATCACATTAATCGGCGAAAGCGTGGACACTATCCTGGAGAGTTTGAAACCTGCGGATTCAAGCAACTTTTGGAACTCCTCTTTGGTCCTTTCCCTTCCACCTGTAGTGACAAGCATTTGAAGGTCGAGGAATTTTGATGGACTCGGTTCATTGCCATCGGGAATCACCATTTCCAGGATCAGGAGTTTCCCATTCTTAGCCATGGAATTCCTTATGTTTTCGAGGATTTTGACGGAGCGTTCATCGTCCCAATCGTGAATGATATGCTTCATCATATAGTAGTCCGCTCCGGCGGGAATGGACTCAAAGAAATCTCCTGACAAAAGTTCTACCCGGCCCGCTACACCTTCTTTTTTCAAAACAGACCGTGCTTGTTCTATTGTGTATGGCAGGTCGAACAAT
>CALFNL010000353.1 GCA_937902875.1 uncultured Bacteroidota bacterium
AGTATGATACAACCGATTTCCGGGTTTTCATCGTAACTATCTTCCCGATATTGTAGAATCATTTTTCGAAGCTCATGCAATAAATAGCAACCATTCCTTTTCTCAAATACATTCCAGGCCATAGAAGTAGAAAGCTTGGTAAAGCTTGAAAAGAATCCTACACCTCCTACGGCATTGTATGGGCTTTTGAGTTTGAAAAAGAAAGGAGCGCCGGGCCCCAAACTTCTAAAGGGTGTCTTACCTCCGGGTCGCCAGAAATTAACATCATCCGGGGCCAGCATACATAAATACCTGTACCAATTGTAGTCAGTAACCCCTAGATAGAACTTCATGGTGATGGCGGTCTTGCGAGTACTTTTAAAATTACCAATTTATCAGTGAATGATTGAAGATGATTTCAAAAAAGTATTTTCACCTTGAACTGAAGGAAAGTGAATCTCAAAATTCTATTGATTGGTCTGGTATTGTTGAACAAGTATTGCGCAGCCGAAATATGCGACGCAACCGCTGCCGAATTAGAGCACTGCTTCCTGGATCAAAAAAACAGAATTGGAACTGACGAACTGATATAAATTCAAATTTATATTTCTCACAACTTCAACTCAACTCTCCCTCCCTTCTTCACCGCTTCATAAATGCTATCGATTATCTTCAGGTCTTTCACGGCTTCATCGCCGTCCACTGGAACGACGGGTTTTTTGTTTTCAAATATGATGGCCGCCATCTCATCCATCTGCACGGTTTGATGGGTGGTGATGGGTTGTGTGAGCTCGCCCTTATGGGTGCGACCCATGATGGGACCGTAACCCGTGGCGGGCTGTAGTATTGCATAACCGTTTTCGCCGTTAAGGAAAAAACGGTCTAGGTTGTTCATGCTATAGGTGGACAAACAAGAAGCCGTGGCTCCACCCGGAAATCCGAGTTGGAAGAGGATGGTTTCGTCAATGCCTTCCTTGAATTTTTTAGGATTGTTCTTGGTTTCCTGCGCAGTTACCCAAATGGGCTCTTCCCCAATCATATACCTGCCCCCATTGATGGAATAAATTCCGATATCCATCATGGCGCCGCCGCCCGACAACGCTTTATTCAAACGCCATTGGCTGGGGTCGCCAATCTGGAAACCGCTAAGGCCTTCAAAAAACAGAACCTTTCCAAATTCTCCAGCCTTACGCATGCGGATGATCTCGAGTGTCTTGGGTTCAAAATGCATTCGGTAGCCCACCAGTAGTTTCACCCCGGCCTTCTTACAGGCATCCACCATCTCCTGTCCCTCGCGTGCATTCACAGCCATTGGCTTTTCGCAGATAGCGTGTTTGCCTGCTTTGGCAACGCGGATCACAAAGTCGTGGTGCAGGCCGTTAGGCGTGATCACATATACCGCGTCAATATCCGGGTTGTTTTTGATATTGTCGAAATTCTCATAGTTGTAGCAATTCTTTTCCGGGATATTATATTTCGCCTGCCAGTTGCTGATCTTCGAAGGCGTACCACTGATCACACCCACCAGCTTCGCACGGGTGCACATCTTCATGGCCTCAGCCACACGGGTGCCATAACTGCCCAGTCCCATGATGGCCACTCGCAATACGGGCCCATCGGATTGGACTGAACCTTTTGTATTTTCCGCGCAATCCGCGTTAAGGAAAGGTATTGTTGCAAAGGAGCCGACAACTGTCTGTAAAAAATCACGGCGCGATTTCATGTCAGTGAATTTTGATGAGTTATTCAAATTAAGGATTATTCCAGAAAAGGCGCGCGGTTACATAGAGGATTTAATTGAAATACCGGAAACGAAAATTCTTGGTACATGCTTCGGCACAAACCGAAAAATATCATAATATAATTCAATTCAAACCTAAATTAATTAAGAACATGCCGGGTCTTGAATAGATCCAAGGCATTGGAGTGAATAAAATAAGGTTCTAATTTCCAATGAACTTTATCGAAAACAAGCAGACTGGCCCTAAATCGAAGCAATCTACAGAGTTGTACCCGGGAGCCCTCGTTTTATGATCCGAATAAATGTCCTGGTCGGCTCATTTTTTTCGTGGTGTGGGATGGGATTCTTTTTCCACCTGCTTCAAACAGGCAGGCCTGCCCGGTTGCAAAGCAAATGGGCCTCCCCGGCTGCAGAGCAGACTGGCCTGCCCGGCTGCAGAGCAGACGGGGAACCGCCGACACAAGGATTTTCAGTTCCGAAAAAACTGGTTATATATGGTTTGATCTAACATCAATTGGTGATAATCAGCAACGCGCTTTTCATATCGATATACATGAATCCATTTTACACTTCTGGAAATATTGTACCTACGTTGTACCTCTTTTATAGCGTTTCCTACTGGTTCGCATTAACACAGTGAATGTG
>CALFNL010000354.1 GCA_937902875.1 uncultured Bacteroidota bacterium
ACGTGAGGCCCGGCAAGAGCGTTTATATCGACAATATCAAGGCCAGGGGCCCTGATGGGAGAACACAATCATTGAAACCGTTATCATTTATCTTAAGATAATAACGGAGAGCATAATAGCGTTTAATAGTTACGAAAACACTTTTGACCATGAAATGGAAATTTGCGAAGTATCTTCTTCTGGTAGTGGCTCTTGGTGCGGTGGTGAACACAGTCGACGCGCAGCAGGCCAGGAAGAAAACTACCCGGAAAACGACTACGGTAAAGAAGAAGACTACGGCTAAGAAGACGAAGGCCAGCGTGTCTAACGCAAACCTCACCGTGGCTAAACAAGACACGATGGTGGTGAAAGCTGTAAAGCCTGATCCACTTAAGATGGATACAATCAGGAAGTCCCTGCGTAATGACAACGCCGTGGAAAAAAACCTGATCAAAGACCGGGTGCCTTTGCCTTATGAGCATATTCGCGAAGACGATGCCGTTTACAGGGAAAAAGTGTGGAGAGAAATAGATATCCGCGAAAAAATGAATCTTCCTTTTCGCTATAAAGCCGACGAGGATAACGGAAACCAGCGCTTCATCGCCATTTTGCTGAATACTGTAAAGAGCGGGGAGGTGACGGCATTCGATGCCTCCGTGGACGATAGGTTCACAACCCCCATGACAGTGGAAGCAATCGGGGATAAACTCTCCGGAAAATGTGATACAACCCTGGTTCCCGACCTGGTAAAGGATCCTACCCTGGCCAAAGGAATAATGAAGGATTCAGTGATATGCGAAGAATTCAACATGGATGATATCACGAAATTCAGGATAAAGGAAGAATGGGTTTTCGACAAGGAGTCTTCCAGGATGTACACAAGAATCCTGGGTATCGCCCCTGTTAAGACCTATTTTGACAGAGTCACCGGAAGAGAAATTGGATCAGCCCCTATATTCTGGGTGTATTATCCCGATATGAGACCCACACTCGCCAAATTTGAAGTATATAACGCCAAGAATTTTGGTGCAAGGATGAGTTGGGAAGAACTCTTTGAAAGTCGTTTCTTTTCAAGCTATATAGTGAAGTCAACTCTCGAGAATCCTTATAACCTCTACATCAAAGAGTATATTAAGGATCCCATCCTCAAGCTGTTGGAAAGCGATAATGTAAAAGAAAAGATCTTTAATTACGAACAGGATCTCTGGTCATATTAAGGCCGAACTAACGGTTTATTAAAGGGGATTGATGGAAACATCAGTCCCTTTTTAATTTTCAGGCTCCCATTCCCCCAAAATCATATAACATTAAACTTTAAAAATACCCACATTTCGGTATTGCAATCTGGGTACTCTACATTATCTTTACCACGGTTTTTCATAGGATATTGGATTTTAAAAACGGGGCTGGATTTCTATCCTGGCCCCATTTTTTTGATGTAAATCAATCTCCTGTGAAGGCAATGACCAACTCATTATGAGCTGTGAAAATGCCTCCATACAATACCAGCCCTGGCATTCCCAACCTGGGCTGATAGCTCCTCCAGACTCGCTGCAGATACGTTTCTAACAGATTTAAAATCTCTGAGCAATTGATCCGCAGTATGCTTTCCTATCCCGGCAATACCCTCCAATTCGTTCACAAAGCTGCCCTTGCTTCTTTGCTTCCTGTGAAAGCCGATGCCGAACCTGTGTACCTCATCTCTGATTTGCCTGATCAGCTTCAGACTGTCGCTGTCCCAGGGCAATTTCAGCGATTCCTGGTCTCCCGGGAAAAAAATCTCTTCTTCATTCTTTGCCAGCCCAATTATGGTCATCCTCCCTTCCAGATCCAGGTCTCTAATGCTCTCCAATGCCGCACTCAGCTGCCCCTTGCCTCCATCAATGATCACCAGTTGCGGAAGTGGCTGACTTTCCTGGGTCATACGCTTATACCTTCGAAAAACTACTTCCTTCATGGTGGCAAAATCATTTATCCCCTCAACGGTTTTTACATTGAAATGACGGTAATCCTTTTTACTCGGAACCCCGTTCCTGAAGCAAACCATGGCCGAAACAGGAAAACTTCCCTGGAAATTGGAATTGTCGAAACATTCAATGTGAACCGGCAATACCGGCAATTTCAGGTCGGTTTGAAGAAGGAATAATGCTTCCATTTTCTCCGAATCGGTCTTGCCTTCCAAATGCAACATTTTCTTTTGTCGCAATTCTTCTTTGAAATAGTTCACATTTTTCAGGGATAGGTCCAATAGTTTCTTCTTGTCACCGGCCTTAGGAACGGTTATTGTGATCCCCTCCTGAGGATAGGTTATGGTAAAGGGGATGATGATCTCCGTGGCCTGACTATTGAACCGGTCGCGCAATTGAGAAACCGCGAACTCCAGTACTTCCTGCACTGTTTCTTCCAGGTGCTTTTCCAATATTATGGTGTGGGTTTGAACAATCGTTCCATTTTGAACCATCAGGTAATTCACATAGGCGGATTCTCCATCTTCAAGGATGGAGAAAACGTCGAGATTGCCGAGCCTCTGATTTACGATGGTGGACTTTGCATTGTATTCCTGCAAATGCTCAATTTTCTTTCTCAATATTTCGGCTTTCTCAAATTGAAGTCCTTCAGCCGCAACTTTCATTTCCTGCCTGAATTGCTGAATCACAGGAGAGAGATTACCCTTCAGAAGATTTTTCAACTGGGTCAATCCTTCATTGTAATCCTCAACAGACTGTAATCCTTCACAGGGGCCTTTGCAATTGCCCAGGTGATATTCGAGGCACACTTTGAATTTTTTCTTTTGGATATTCTGCCGGGTGAGGTTGAGTTTGCATGTGCGAAGCTGAATGTTTTGGCGGATGAAGTCCAATAACTCCCGCACTTTTCCCACGGAGGTGTAGGGTCCCAGGTATTCAGAGCCATCATTGATTTTTCTCCTTGTGAGAAATACACGCGGAAAGGGTTCATTCTTGATTACGATAAATGGGTAGCTCTTATCGTCTTTGAGATTGATATTAAAACGGGGTTGAAATTCTTTGATAAGGGCATTTTCCAGGAGAAACGCGGCCTGTTCTGAATCCACGATGGTGAATTCAATATTATGGATGCGTTGCACCAGTTCATGGGTCTTATAATTCGTAAAAGCCTTATTAAAATAGGAGCCGACTCTCTTACGAAGATTCTTTGCCTTACCCACATAGAGTATTTCCCTTTTCTCATTAAAGTATTTATAAATGCCCGGATCTGTGGGGATGGTACTGGCTATTTGCTGGAATTCTTCCTGTGTCATGATTAGTGCAGGCAAAATTACAGGAACCACTCAAAACTTTAAGGAACCGTGTTATCCCACACGTATTTATCCTCAATGATCCTTTCTGCCTGATTGGGCTTTCTTATGATGCTGACTATTTGGCAATTACTGTCTGTTTTCCAAATCATTTTCTTCAGAACGGAACTGTCAGGGGAAAGTAATTGTTTTTCCAGGTAAATATAAATGGGTTTAGTGTCTTCCTGCCTGAGTAAAACCGTTGCTTTCCAAAGGGGCGCTTTTTCGTCATTTGTTGAATAAGTGAGTGTGATGGTACCAATATTGGCGTCAATGAATGAGTTCTCCTCATATTTTGGTTTTATGAGAGGATCATTTAGGTTGGGTTCCAGGAATTCTGCCGCAATCTTTTTGAATTCACTCTTTTCCATTACGGATGAGTCCGTTTTACCATTCATTGTAGTATAATGAATAACGGCCAATAATGATGTATCAACATATTGAATTTGGCCCCTGATATAATCACTGATAGGATAAAAAATCACTTCCTTTTTGGTTTCAGGCTCCATTGCCGAGCCGGCGCCAGACTGACCACAGCCAAGAAAGAACAATAGTAGTATGGCTATGGATCCGCCAATCAATATTCTTTTCATGGAATAAAAATAGGTAAAACGGCTTAATGAAATCTAAAACAAAAACGCCGTGATACGATCCCGTATTGCAGCGTTTCTGATCTTATGATACAGCGGATTATCTTAAAGTTTTGCTAATGCCGATCTTGAATCCGTAATCAAGCAGGAATTCCTTGATGGGATAATTTTTTTGATAGCTTGATATGAGCTGGTAGCGGAATTGAGGGCCTACGCGCCAGGTTACGGGTCCCATATTGTAAGAAATAAATGTTTCTACACCCGCATTGATATTCCATTTGCGCACCAGGGAAGGGTCCTGACCATAATGCTGGAAATCGGTAGAAAGCATATAGGCATTATTGGTAAGGTTGTAAGTGGGTTGTATGGTAGAAGCAATATTCCAATGAAATTTCTTGTTCCCTATGATGCTCCATTCGAATCCGATAGGAATTGAAACCTGGAGGTATTGGTTCTGCAACCAGGTGGAGCCATAACCATCATAGTTCCTGTAATTGGATATCACATTGATTGTATCTGCAAAATACCCGTTGTGCTGAATTCCGAAACTGGCTTTTTCGGGAGTGAAATTATATGCCCTGAGTTGGTAGCGGGTATAATTAAACTGGAGGCCTGCCTTAAGCCGGAAGTGGTCACTCACTTTGTAGGCAATGCTGGTTCCGATCTCAGCTCCAAAAGAAGGCTTTTGTGTAACCGCCTTGCTCACTTCGGAAGCATCCTGTTGGTTTCCATTGAAAGGAGCATTATTCGAAAAATAAGTTACATCAGAAACGCCGCCTGTTAATTTCCGATAGCTGGCAGTAGGAGAAAAATATACCTGCCATTCCAGCTTAGACTTTCTGGGAAAAACCGCCCACAATGATTTCCTGGAAGACTTATTTTCATCAATGTTCTCAATCATGTTTGCGGGTATAGAAAAAGCGGCCGGCATTCTGAATTCAGGCAAGGGCTTTCTTTCCAATGATATAATTTCCCTGGCAGGAGCGTATTGTTCGCCATTGAGGGAAGGTTCACTAACCATCATCAGCGGTTTTTCAATTTCTGTGCCGGCAATTTCAGTAGCTGACTCGCGAGCACTCAGGCTGGCAGGGATAACCACATTCATTTCTTTGCCTGAGGAAGGAGCTGCGGAATGAGAAGAAAGGCCAGCTTTATTGGCGCCCTCTATATTATGATTTTCAGGAGAAACGGTTTCTTGCTTAAGCGCGAGATTTTGATTGTTGGAATTTGTGAAATTGAATAGGGAATAGTCAATTGCAATACCCACACCCACCATGAGCAGGGCCATGGCTACAAAAGGCCATTTTTTCCTGGGGTGGAGCGACTTATTGATATTGCCCCAAACTTTGTCTGAAGGGTACAGTTTGTATTGATCTGCCTTGTCCCTCAGGAAACTCTCAAATTCGTCCATATGAAATTTTCGCTCCATAGTCAGTTTCCGGTATGTCGATTGATCTAAGGTTTAGCTTTTTCCTTACGGGTTTACAGCGGCCAACCAATCAACTCTTTCTTTATGCCGTTGTAAAATATGCTTCTTAATCAAGATGTCTTCCAGCATCGTTTTCGCCCTCGTATATTGCGACCTGCTCGTACTCTCTTCAATGTCCAGCATCACCGAGATCTCTTTATGCGAGTATCCTTCAATGGCGTAGAGGTTCAAAACGGTACGGTATCCAATGGGTAGCATACGGATGCATTCCACCACCTGCTTTGCCTGAACTATGGAAGGAATGGATTCTTCCCTCACCTGGATTCCACTCGCATGGATGATATCTACACTTTCAGAAAATTTCTTATTCTTCTTCAGGTGATTGATACAGGTATGAACCATAATCTTTCTGATCCATCCTTCCAATGCGCCCCTGTTTTGAAACTGGCGAATTTGTGTAAAGACCTTTATGAAGCCCTCCTGCAGCATATCCTCCGCGTCCTCACGGCTCTTTGCATAACGATAACAGACCGACAGCATTTTTGGGCTATATCTGTAATATAGCTCTTGCTGAGAGGATGCATCATTATGCAGACAGCCATTAAGCATCACTTCTTCGGTCATGAAATCAAAGTTGATTTCACGTAATTTAGACAATTTTTTAATATGGAGTGCTGCCCGCTAAGTAAAAATTTTGAGTTATGATAAGGGTAAATAAGTACCAAAATCGGGCTTGAGAGTTCAATCCGGAGAACCTGTTGAAATGATTTATGTATAGAATATTGACTAATCTGCCTTCCGCCTATGGTAAACCTGCTGCGACTGCGGTGACCAATGACTTTTCCCAAAACCCTATCAGGCCATTACGGGTTGCCCGATTAGTACTTCCCCGGTCATTTCCTTTGGTATGGGTAGCTGCATTAGTGTCAGGATGCTGGGAGCAATGTCTGCGAGCTTTCCGCTTTTCAACCTGCCTTTCCATTCTGAATCGATTACAAAAAGAGGAACAGGATTCATGGAATGCGCCGTGTTGGGACTACCATCTTCATTGATCATGAAATCAGCATTCCCATGGTCGGCCGTAAGAAAGACCGCATACCCGTTTTCGATGGCTGCGTTTACTACTTTCTGAACGCAGCTATCAACGGTTTCAACGGCTTTTATCACCGCGTTCCAAACACCTGTGTGCCCTACCATATCCGCATTGGCGAAATTGAGACAAATGAAGGAAGCGGATTTCTTTTGAATCTCCGGCACTATGGCTTCGGTGACTTCGTAAGCGCTCATTTCGGGTTTGAGGTCATAGGTAGCTACTTTGGGAGAAGGGATCATGATCCTGCTTTCACCTTCAAAGGGTACT
>CALFNL010000355.1 GCA_937902875.1 uncultured Bacteroidota bacterium
TACAATGTTATTAAAGGATTCTTAAACCTAACCATTCAGGAAAATTCCTGGCATAATGTGTTATCAGAATACTATGATGACCCCTCGTTTGGAAGAAAGCCCCCCATAGCAGAAACGATCATGGTGGAATATTCATCACCCAATACCAATAAACCTCTGCACCTGGGCCATCTCCGTAATAATTTCCTGGGATGGAGCATCGCAGAAATTCTGAAAGCGAACGGATATAATGTTGTTAAGACCTGCGTGGTTAATGACCGGGGCATACATATCTGTAAATCCATGCTGGCCTGGATCAAATTTGGAAATGGCGCCACACCTCAGTCAACAGGAATCAAAGGAGATCATCTGGTGGGAGACTATTATGTGATGTTTGAGAATGAACTCAGGACGCAGGCCGAACCCATCATGCAGCAATTGCTGAAGGGCGACAGCAATCTCCTTACCGGTGAAGAAAAGATCAAAGCCCAACAATTGTGGAAGAAATTGCAGGAACTTCCGGCCGGAGGAGAAAAGGGGCAGGAAATAAATAATGAATTGCGGGAATTGGCCCGGTATAATACTCCACTGATGCGGGAGGTTCGGGAAATGCTGCTGAAATGGGAAGAGCATGATCCCGCAACCATTGAATTATGGAAGAAGATGAATGGTTGGGTATATGAAGGATTTGATATTACCTACAGAAGGATTGGAGTTGATTTCGACAAGATATATTATGAGAGCGAGACTTATCTTTTGGGCAAGAAATATGTGGAAGAAGGATTGAAGAAAGGAATATTTTTCAGGAAGGAGGATGGCAGTATTTGGGTTGACCTGAGTAAAGATGGCCTGGATGAAAAATTATTGCTCAGGAAGGATGGCACTTCGGTTTATATTACCCAGGACCTTGGATTGATCAGATTGAAGTACGAAGACTTTCACCCTGACCAGAGTATTTACGTTATTGGCGACGAGCAGAACTATCATATGAAGGCCCTGAAGTTGATAGCCATGAAATTGGATTTGCCCAAGGCGGCGGGAATTTACCATCTTGGCTATGGCATGGTGGAATTGCCTGGAGGCAAGATGAAAAGCCGCGAAGGCACAGTTGTAGATGCAGACGACCTGGTGGATGAGATGATCATAGAGGCCAGAAAGAAATCCGCCGAACAGGGAAAGATTGAAGGTTTCACTGAAGATGAATTGAATCAATTGTATGAGGTCATTGGATTGGGCGGACTGAAATTCTTTCTGCTGAAAGTGGATCCAAAGAAGAGAATGGTATTCAACCCTGAGGAGTCAATTGACCTGCATGGGTTCACCGCAACCTTCATTCAATACGCTTATGCCCGTATCAGTTCCATATTGAGAAAGGAATATCCCGCCAATGAAAAATCGATTATTCCCTCAGAACCCATGCCCTCAGTTATTCCATCAGAACCTCTGCTCCTCCTGGAAAAAGAATTGATCCTGCTGCTGGAACAATTTACCACCATGATTGAACAGTCCGCAAGGGAGCATGATCCTTCGGTGATTGCCAATTATGCCTTCAGGATTGCTCAAACATTCAATTCATTCTATTCCAAGCATTCGGTATCCAATGCGGAAACGCCCGGGAAGAAACAATTACGCCTCAGGATTTGCCTGATGACTTCCCATGTTATAAAATCCGCGATGGGTTTATTGGGAATTCAGGTTCCTCAGAGAATGTAAGTTGTATTTTTTTCTGCACCGCGGGAACTCTTTTCTGTCTTCCAATTCACGGCTCCAAATTTCAAAAAGAAAAAACCATTTTTTTTCAATGGTTTTACTCATTGGTATGCATTGCTGTCAATCTATCTTTACTACAGACAATGAGCTTATTTTCTAACCACCAAAACTTGACTTATGAAAAATGTACCAATGATTCTGCTATTTGCGTTGATGGTCCTTTCCTGCAGCAAGACCAACAAGAATTCTGAACTGGATTCAAAACGATTGGATGATATTGGCGAGCTCAGGAAGATGAGGGCATCACCGGGAAAAATGGTCTTGGTCAATGCCGGTAAACATCTACTGTTTCTCGACAAGACAGTTGATACGCTGGCAGACCATATTTATGACAGGGCCATTGTACTGGCATCAGAAAATCAATTTGAAAAGGTCAGGGTTAAGAATTCCCTGCTGAATGCGCAGCTCTATTATTTCAATGATGAAAGAACAGTAGTGATTCAGGATTATGAAGGGAAAATCTACCTTCTCAACCTGGATGAAGAAGGAACGGCCGACCGGCCGGGGCTTATTGCCCGGAAATTGCGTGGAGGTCAGGACCAGGTAATTGACCTGAAAGGATATGGTTTAACTATCATGAAGGGAAGATGGGACTATAACATCATGCGAATGAAGAACCCAAACAATGCGTTCGCAGTTTTGAATTATTCCTATGTAGGGCCACAAATGCATGATCACGCCAATAAGGATATGGATTATGCTGAGATGGAATTCAGGGTACCGAGGTGTGATAGTGGTGGCATAGGCAGCGAATCCTGTTCTGCGAAGTCTTCCAATCCTATTGGGGGTGTGGAATGCTCAGTGAAATGCAAGACAGGTTATTATGCCTGCTGCGAAAATTCCACTACTAATTGCACTTGTCAGAAAGAGCCAGTGGTGGTAAATTGAGGATTTATTCTGAGGAATTGGATTAGGACAGACCACTACAACTGGGGCCGCACAGGGATATCCTGTGCGGTTTATTGAGATCGCCAAAAGATTTATATGGTCCTTGCAGGTCAATTGGATTTTTTTTAAATAGATCAGAATTTGAATTTCCAATCATTTTGCGAATTCCTGAGAGTATAAGCGGGGAAATCGATTAGTAAAATATATATTGAATATTCACAGGCCCATATCCATTTTCTTCTGCTTTAAATTGGCAAGGGAAGGATCCATTTCAATGGCTTTGTCGCAGAGTAGCTGACCTTTTGACGACTCTCCTTTTTTCTGATAAGCCATCCCGATCATATACAGGGCTTTTGCATTTTGTTTGTCGTAATAAAGAATCTTATCCCAATAATCAATCGCTTGCTGGTACTTGCCCATTTTATAATAGGCTTCTGCGAGGTTATATAAGAGTTCCAGGTCAGCCGGCTTCTTCTCCAATACTTTCAACATTAAATCGATTCCTTTTTCAGGCTGACCCGATAAAACGCAGGAAACGGAGAGATTTTCGAGGTAGTCATTGTCAATTTTATAACCCTTTTCTGCGGCCAGTTCATAATAGGGAACCGCAGTCTTATCATCAGGAATGGCGGCATAGACCATGGCCATTTCATAGTACCATCTGGCATTGCTGGTATCGATTGCTATGGCTTTTTGATAATATTTTGCTGCGAATCTGTAATTACTCAAGTCAACATATAGTGAGTATTATAGAATGGATGATATAACCAC
>CALFNL010000356.1 GCA_937902875.1 uncultured Bacteroidota bacterium
GGTTGATCCACCCTGTAACCTCACGAAGGGCCTGGGACGAAAAAACGCTACTATATTCCGTTACCTTCCACTCGACCCCGAAGAAAAGTTTCTGGTTCCAGGTCAATCGCTCCTGCTCAGGGCCTTCAATGAATCCACCAAGAATATGGGAATTGCCACTCTCAATCTAACCGCCAAAGCAAAACCCAATAATATCATGAGCGGGGCCTATGCCATCCGCGTGATCGGGAAGGCCAAAAACGCTCCGCTCTATTATTATACGAGGGAATCCTATACAAATTCCCCCGATCTCTATGTGAATAACGAATGGAAAGCTGAATTGAGGCTAAGTAATATAAATCCACAACAGGCGAATTATTCATGGGGGCATGCTGAATTATTCAAATGGAAAACATATAGCGGCAGGAATGCAACGGGGATTGTGTATAAACCAGAAGATTTTGATCCCAAAAGGAAATATCCTGCCATATGTTATTTCTATGAAAAGCTGAGTGATGGATTGAATCAATATATACCTCCCGCGCCTACTCCAAGCAGGTTGAATATTTCATTCTTTGTGAGCAGGGGCTATATTGTTTTTGTACCCGATATCCGCTACACCATCGGTCACCCGGGCAAGAGCGCCTACGATTTTGTGGTAAGCGGAGCCAGAGCCCTTGTGAGAAAAGGCTGGGTAGATAGTACCCGCATAGGCCTGCAGGGCCAAAGTTGGGGAGGCTATGAGGTGGCCTATATCATAACCCAGACTAACCTGTTCAAGGCGGCATGGGCTGGCGCGCCAGTGGCCAATATGACAAGTGCCTATGGCGGGATCCGGTGGGAGACGGGGATGAACCGGCAATTCCAGTATGAACATACACAGAGCCGCATCGGCGCCACCCTTTGGGAAAGACCGGGCCTCTACCTCGAAAATTCTCCCTTGTTCCATATTCCTAAGGTCAAAACTCCCCTGGTGATCATGTCAAACGACAATGACGGAGCCGTTCCCTGGTACCAGGGTATTGAATTGTTCACGGCCATGCGTCGTTTAGGCAAACCCGTTTGGTTACTGAATTACAATGGCGAAGGCCATAACCTCATTGAAAGAAAGAACCGAAAGGATATCCAGATCCGTGAGCAACAGTTCTTCGACTGGCTCCTGAAAAAAGAAAGGGTGGCGCAATGGCTGAAAGAGGGAGTACCGGCAACCATGAAGGGGAAAAATTGGGGCCTTGAACTGGAGCGTTAGTCGGAGGCGCACCGAACCTCCATCGGTATGCGCTTATCCTGTTAATTCCTAATTCATATCAGGCTTGAAATAGTGTGAACAAGGATCCTTGCGGTGCCCAAAATCACAATTTAATGCGGGAATAAGAGGGCCATCAGGCCGCATTCAGGGTAATATATTTCACCAGGCTTCTCTTGGCAATTGGCAGCAGGGTTTCTTCGAGCGGAAAACTCAATTCCACTTCAATGCTGTAAACAGCGGGATTCGGTAAATCCGTCTTTTTGCGAATCAATTCTGATTTTATATTCTCATAAGTGTTCACAATACTGCGCTGCCATTGCGAGATGAACTCTGTTTTCATGCTCCGGTATTTCTCATCGTGCTTTTCAAAAATACTGAGGCGATAATAATATACATTGGTATAATGGTATCTGCCATCGCAGAGAAAGAAATATCCTTCGTTATTGTCAATAGGCATGATGCCAACAGGCAGGATATTCAGCTTTTCTTCCACAAATTCATAGATCTCCGTGCCATTCCTGATGGTGGAATTCATGTTGCTCAGCGCAAATTGAATGATGTCTTCCAGTTCCTTCATCATATCATCATCATCTACGATCTTTTCATAGAGTAATTCCAGCTTTTCCTGGTCAACCTGCGTCATGCGCTTGGGAAAATGTTCCTGCAGGAGGTGCTTATTGTTCTTGAATGCAAGCAGATTATTGTAATGGAAAATGATGTCCGCCAGTTGTGGGTACAGCATATTCTGGGTAAAGTGTCGGTGGATTTCCTGTAAATAGGCAAGAAGTGTGTATTTCTTCAATTCGAAGTCTATATACCCTTCGGCAAACCAGGTTTGGGATAGAGTCTTCATATCCGGGTTGATTTCTGAATTTAAATAGAATTAGTACCTGTAATTTAAATAAAAAACAAAATCATCGCGTCTTCTCAATAAAACGCTCAATTATGGTTTCTTATTTTATAGACCACCGGGAGGCGGAATTGTAAGTGAGAGAACTGTTAAAATTAAATTGGAGAAATGCGCCATAGCCAGGCATGAATGCGCTTTTTAAGTGCAGAGGTGAGCATATTTGCCAGGAGCCCGGATATTTATAATCAGAACTCCTTAGGGTGGGGGTTTGGCAAGGAATACAGGGCAGGTGATCAGAAGCTCCTGTTCACGTCGAAATTTTCCAGTTCCTTAGCCACTGCGGTGAGGAAGGTTGCACCCAAAGCACCATCTACTATTCTGTGATCGTACGACATTGACAGGTACATCATATGACGTATCGCGATGCTGTCGCCCTGAGCCGTTTCAATCACCACGGGGCGCTTCTTTATGGCCCCTGTTGCAAGTATGGCTACCTGCGGTTGATTGATGATTGGAGTACCCATTAAACTTCCGAAAGTGCCCACATTGGTGAGCGTAAAACTTCCTCCCTGGGTATCATCCGGTTTCAGCTTATTATTCCGGGCGGCATTGGCCAGATTATTTACTTGTTTGGTTATTCCAACCAGGCTCAGTTGGTCGGCGTTTTTAATAACAGGCACTATCAGGTTTCCATTGGGCAGGGCGGTAGCCATTCCGATATTAATATCTTTCCTGATAATGATTTTATCGCCGTCAATGCTGGAGCTCAGCATCGGGTATTTCTTGATACATTTAACAATGGCTTCAATGAACAGGGGTGTGAAAGTAAGTTTCTCCCCTTCTCTTTTTTCATATTCATTCTTCACTCTTTCTCTCCACATCACCAGGTTACTTACGTCGGCCTCGGTGAAGCTGGTAACATGAGCACTGGTTCTTTTGCTGTCAACCATATGCTGCGCAATCAGCTTGCGCATGCGATCCATTTCTATGATCTCCACATTGGTTCCAAAGGACTGCGGGCTGGCGGCAGTGGTAGCCACCTGGCCAAAGGTTGCAGTATGCTGAGGTAACACTACATCGCTGGTCCTGCCCTGTATAATTCCCGGTTGGGATGCTGGCTGCGCATAATTCCGTCTTCCTGCAACATATTGAAGAATATCCTTTTTGGTTACCCTGCCTTCATTTCCGGTACCATGTATTCTTTCCAACTCGCCGAGACCGATTCCTTCATTGGAGGCGATATTCAATACAAGGGGAGAATAAAATCTTGCGCCACTGTTTTTTTGAACGTTCACCGGTATTGGCTGATAGGGCGTGTCGCTGTAAATTTCTTCTTCCACGGCTTCAGCATTTTGATTTACAGATTGCATACTACCTGCCTGGGGCTGCATTGTGGGTGTATGCGTGCCATTGCCCGCTTCGCTTCCCTGTCTCACTCTGGCTATTACTGTTCCAATAGGCACTACATCATTTTCCTGATAGAGGAGTTCTTCAATCACGCCGTCAACTGTTGAAGGCACTTCGGTATCCACTTTGTCGGTAGCGATCTCCAATACTGTCTCATCTGTCTTTACCTGATCGCCGGGTTTCTTGTGCCAGCGCAGGATGGTCGCTTCCATGATACTTTCACCCATCTTAGGCATTACCAGGTCAACAAGTGGCATATGAAGTTTTTTGTTTTTGGTTCGATAAAGTACATTGGGTTCTATGCTTGACCGCAAGGGCACAATCATTTATCGGCATTTCTATTCACGGAAGTAGGCAAGCAATATAAATTAAGGCTCAAAGGTAAGTATTGGCTTGGAAATGGCAAGTCGGGGATTCTATCCTGTTGGCAGGTCTCGCCCCAGTTCCTTGGCCATAAGCCGGCTTCTGCTATCCTAATGCTCCAGGATAAATTTTCTAAGCAGATTCAGGGCGTTCGTAGCCGTCAATTCGATGTTTCTCATCCTGTCAAAACGAAACTTAAATTTCTGCGCAACAGTTTTATTTACATTCCCCACGGCCACCCATACAGTACCAACAGGCTTGTCTGCCGTGCCGCCGTCGGGACCCATGATGCCTGAAGTGGCAACTGCGAAATCTGTACCCATCACATCCAATGCGCCCCTTACCATTTGTCTCACCGTTTCTTCACTCACGGCGCCTTCGTGCAGCAGGGTGGCGGCGCTCACATGCAATATATTTTCTTTTACTTCATTTGCATAACTCACCACACTTCCCTTAAAATATTGGCTCGATCCCGGAATAGTAGTAATCAAATGGGCAATATAGCCTCCGGTGCAGCTTTCTGCCGTGGCCAGGGTTTGGTTCCGCGATTTAAGAATCCTTCCTACAATTATTTCCAGGCTTTCACCTGTATTAGATACCAGGTAGTCCTTCACCAATTCCTGCAGTCTGCCAAAAAATAGATCCAATTCCTGGTCTAATTGTATCTTGTTGGCACCAGTAGCAGTCAGGCGTAAACGAACCATTCCGTAATTGGGCAAATAGGCAAGTTTCACATGTTTGGGGAGGGCTTCTTCAAATTCTTTGATCATTTCTGCCAGAAATGATTCACCCACACCCGCGGTCATTAATACGCGATGCGAAATTCCCGGCATTATGAATTCCTTCTGAAGCAGGGGAATTACAGAATCTGTCATCATGCCTTTCATTTCGTGAGGCACTCCGGGCATGCTGATGAATATCCTTTCGTTTTTCCTGAATAACATGCCAGGTGCCGTTCCCCGTTTGTTGGGAATAACCGTGCATCCTTCAGGCACGGTTGCCTGGGCAAGGTTCCTATCCAGCATAGGGCGATTCAGACTTCTGAAAATATTCTTCACGTTTTGTAGCGCGCCTTCATCTACCACTAATCTTCCGCCAAAATAAGCGGAGAGCAGGGGTTTGGTTATGTCGTCAGCGGTGGGGCCCAGTCCTCCTGTGATGAGTATGATCTGTGAAGATTGACTCTCTTCATCAAGGGCCTCCCAGATATCATCCCACATATCGCCCACGGCAACCCTGCGTTTCACCCACACGCCCACGGCATTGAGTTCCCTGCCTATCCAGGAACTATTGGTGTCGATAGTTTGACCAATCAGCAATTCATCTCCAATTGTAATAATGGACGCGAATACCTTCTCCATAAAAATCATTCGATTTTGTGTTGCAAGGCACAAACTTACAGGAGAAATAGGTTATTTTTATGAAGCATATTTATGCTCGGCAGGGTCTACTCAGGATTATTCTTGGTCATCTTACTGGTGATATTGCAGAACACCAGCCGGGCGCAGCATGGCCCGCATTCTCTCGAAATCGTGCTGAGCGGTGGATTTTCTGCCTATTCATTTCAACATGATTCCCTGGTATTCCCAAGAAGAAGGGGCCAATTGGCTTTTGGGTGGGAGGCGGGAGTTGCAGCCGTATATCAGTTTCATTTTTTAAAACAAAGATTGGCGCTCAAGGGGGGTCTGGGATACGGCAACAAGGAAATTTATATGAACAAATACAACCTCGGGGATTTCGTTGCCAGCCTTTTTCTATTTGGCAGAACTATAAACGACAGCAGCTACTTGAGCCATGTAACCATTACGGGGAAATACCTGATGGTGCCATTTTCATTCAATTATCGTATTACCAGGAATATGCGGCATGGGGCACAATTCTTTGTTGGGATAGAAATGAACTCTCAATTATTACTGAGATCCTTTGCACGTATTGAATTTGATAGTGCCTATCATGTTGGCGGGCCTCGGGAATCAGAAGTATTGAAGGAAAAATATGCGGCCCAAATGCGGAAATTTTTATTAAGCCTTACACCCCATTTTGACCTGAGAATTCGTTGCAACAGAAATCTTGGCATCCTCTTCAATCTATTTCCAATTTCATTTTATGGCTCATCCCTCACCAAAGAAATTACGTCATCAGGAGGAGCCATCAGCAGCAGTTTTGGCATTTATTATAACTTTTCAAAAAGATAGTCTTGCTGAAAGAAAAATTATTATTCATGGGTCTCGTTTTTTTGGGGTTCATCCCTCTAAAAGGGCAGGATCTCAGGGAAAGGATCAGGAAAGAAATAACAAAATTTGAGAGCGACAGTCAGATGCGGCATGCAGCCCTTGGCTTGTTTGTGGTGGAGAGCAATACAGGAAAACCGGTGTTTGAAAAAAATGCTCAGCTCGGTTTAGCCCCTGCCAGTTGCCAGAAAGTGATAACGGCTACCACCGCTTTTGAATTGTTGGGGAAAGATTTCCGGTATAAGACAGAGTTCAGGTATAACGGGCGGGTTAGTGATAGCTTGCTTAGGGGCAATATCTACATAATCGGTAGTGGTGATCCGAGCCTGGGCAGCTGGCGTTACGCGTCAACTTCGGCTGATCCTGTGGGTAAGGCGCTCGCCGAATCCTTGCATTCCCACGGAATTTATCGTATGGAAGGCGGCCTGGTGTCGGTGAATTATGGATTTGAAACGCAGGCCATACCCGGCGGCTGGATCTGGGAAGATATCGGCAATTATTTTGGTGCAGGAAGCTATTGTGTGAATTGGCGGGAAAATCAATATGACCTCATCCTGAAACCCGGCATGAATATCGGGGATTCAGTCAGCATATTGAATTACAGACCTGCGTTACATATAAAATTGGAGAATGAATTGAACACAGGGCCCGTAGAGAGCGGCGATAATAGCATCATCTATTTTTCGCCCGGCCGGTCACAGGGTTATATACATGGCACAATCCCCTGTTGCGTGGATTCATTTGTGATCTCGGGCGCCGTGGCCGATGGAGAATTATTCGCACTCGGCCAATTGGGCGAAATCCTGACTGAAAAAGGCTTCAGCCCTTCCAGTGCATCCATTCAAAATAAGAAATCCAACCTGTACGACTACAATTCAAGGCCTTTGTTTGTGCATCTTTCCCCATCACTCGACAGCATTGTCTATTGGTTTCTGAAAAAGAGCATCAACCTCTATGGCGAATCTTTGTTGAAGACCCTGGCTCATGAAAAATCGGGTTTTGGATCTATAGAAGGAGGAATTGACCTGATTCATCAATTTTGGGAACAGAATGGACTGGATAGATCGGCCCTGGTTATCATGGATGGGAGTGGTCTTTCACCACAGAATCGCGTAACTCCTTATGCCCTTGTAAGAGTGATGCGATTTGCCAGGACAAAACCCTGGTTCAGGTATTTTTATGATGCCCTGCCCGAGATCAATGGCATCAAAATGAAAAGTGGTTCCATAGAAGGCGTAAGGTCATACACAGGTTATATCAGGAGTAAATCAGGCAAAGAATACACATTCGCCATCATAGTAAATAATTTTGACGGATCCTCCGGACCCCTGGTAAAAAAAATTTGGAGGGTCCTCGACATCCTGAAATGAATGACGGGGTTAATCATTACTCTGCAGGCTGCGCCATGAAAAACGGTTGCAGTCTATCACGCAGGGGTTCGGGCATGAGAGTCTTTTGCATGGTTTTAGTTTCAATAAAATACATGCCTACCCGGCCTGTAGTGAGCAAAATCCCTGCATCATTAAATACTTCCTGCAAGAATTCAATTCTATGGCCAAGAGGCAATTCCTTTAGTGTAGTCCTGATTGTGAGCAAATCGTCATAGTGCGCGGGGCGAATGAATTTGCAGTGCAGTTCCACTATTGGCATCATTATGCCCATGGCCTCCATTTCTTTGTAGGTGAATCCCAACTGCCGGATACTTTCCGCGCGGCCTGTTTCAAAATATTGGGCATAATTGCCGTGGTACACCACGTTCATCTGGTCAGTCTCCGCGTATCTTACCCTCAATTGCATTTCAGATACAAACATATTTTGAGTTCTTGATTCCTGATTTATTTTATAAAGATGTACGAGATCCGAGGGGCATAAATGACCGGTAAATGTTCCAGATTCCATACAAGAAGATGTTCCTGCAGTATCCAAAGCCGCTTTCAATCATTTCCCTACCATCGCGTCAACGCTTGCCTTTCCGGGGCCCACCAATAATATTACAAGGAATCCAACAAGGAAAAGCGCTGCTTTTTCGCCATCTCCGAATATATCGCCATTGTGCACTATGAACAATGCCACGCTCATGGCGATGATCAGCGGAATGGTGGCGAGGCGGCTGAAGAGTCCGATGATCAGGAAAATTGCACAAAAAAATTCTGCGAAGATGTCGAGACACAATGAAACGGTTCTACCCAAATGAAGGAAATTCAGAAATGTGCCCTTTAATTGAGGAAAGTGAACCAGTTTGCTATAG
>CALFNL010000357.1 GCA_937902875.1 uncultured Bacteroidota bacterium
ATACATGACGAAGCCACCCTACTTCTATAAGGCCCGTGCGGCCTAAATGGGTAATTATATATCACAATTGTTTCATCCTATCCTATAATCTGCATTTTATTTTGCGAAACGTCCGGAATCGTGGAAATTCGGAACATGGGATCAATTCAAATCAGAACTATTCAGCCTGAAGATGACAAGGTCCTGGCGCAGATCATCCGGGATAGTTTGACAGAATTCGGGGCGAACCATCCGGGAACTGTTTATTACGATCAAACCACTGACCATCTTTACGATTTGTTCAGGAAAGAAAGATCTGTTTATTATGTAGTACACGAAGATGGAGTCATTTTGGGAGGAGCAGGCATATTTCCCTCAAACGGTTTGCCGGCCGACACTTGTGAGTTAGTAAAAATGTACCTGCTGCCAATTGCGAGAGGCCGTGGCCTTGCTTCTGAACTCATCCGCCTCGGAATTGATTTTGCCAGCAGGCAAGGATTTAAATCAATATACCTTGAAACAATGCCTCAATTGAAAAAGGCCCTCCCCATTTATGAGAAATGGGGATTCCAATATCTTTCCGCGCCAATGGGTAATACGGGTCACACGGGTTGCGAACTCTGGATGCTGAAAAAATTATGATCGGGAATTTTTATTCCATATTCAATCAGGATCGCTCCCCTTACCCAGTTCCTGCACCTCGTATACCGGACTGAAAAGATAGACTTTGCCCGTCGCGATTTCCGTGCATTTGTACCTTTTTCTGATTTTTTCTTCCTTCCTGAATATCTTTCCGTCGCCAATACTGAACAATTTTCCTGGCTCTATTTCTTCCACCAGTTTCAGACCTTTATCGTCATTGTCATATTTTCTAAGGATCCTGATCAATCCATCTTCGGAGCAACTGCTGGCTCCCGGGCTATGAATTGTTTTTTGAATTTCCCGGCTGATGTCGCCCGGCAATATTTCCAAATGCAGGAATTCCCGGAGAATTTGCCCATAAATAAATTTCCACTCCTTTCCATGCGAAGCGATCCTGTTGCCATATTGAATGAAGGCCACAAGATGCGCTAATTCGTGAAGCAGCGTAATGAGGAACGCGTATTCATTCAGGTTACCGTTTACGGTTATCCTATGGTTCTTGCCCGGAATGGCATGACGGTAATCTCCCAAAATACTTTTCCTTCCCCTAGTCACGGTCAGGTGCACTTTATATTCATTCAAATACCGTAGCACCAGTTCATAGGAACCCTGAGGTAGAAATGATTGTAAAGTATGAAGGGGGGCTTCCTGTTTAGGCATTTTTTCTTTTACTGGCTTTGAGCAGCAGTCTGGTTTCAATGAAAGTATATACTAGATACAATCCCATGCAGGCTAAGATGGCCGGTTTATTGATCGCAGCCGCAACCAGCGCATATACCACCACAAGCGCGATAGTGAGAAAGAATTTCAGAAGAAAAGCCATATAGAAATATTTCAGGAATTCCGGGGTACGTGCAGCCTTAATGGCTTTCCTGTGAAGGAAATAAGTGAAAATACTGAGGAGAAACAGGAATGTATTTCCCAAAATGAGCACATCCATGTTGAATCCCCAGGCCACTAATCTGCTTTTCATTACAAGCAGAAATGCATTTATAATAATAAAAAGGATTACAACCGGGGAAATGAGGTTACGGTTATTCATGCCTGCTAAAAATTCATTTTGGAGGGCAATTTATAGCGCCCGATGCAGGCAAATTTACAATAGTGTGAGTCCACGGCAAAATAGCTCTAAAGGCCGGTTTCACACATAAAAAACCCTGTACGGAGAATGGGTCGCCGTACAAGGCCGGGAATCAGTTGATGCATGGTGGAATTGGTTACTTGCTAATATTAGCGGGCGATAGCGTGTTCTTCCTCTTCTTCTGACACCATTTCCACAATATTGGCTTCATTGCCCATATGACATTGGCCATTGAAAGTAACGGTAGGCTCTATCTGCAATTTGCCAGCTGAAATATTTCCTTTGATGGCGGCCTTGCCCCTTAAATTTAATAATTCTTTAATTTGAATCTTACCAGAAACCTTGCCCAGGATATCGGCCTGCTGGCCTTCAACATCACCTTCTACTACTCCTTCGGGCCCAATCAGAACTTTGGCAGCAGAGCTGATATTGCCTCTTAGGGTACCGTCGATTCGGATATCACCATTACTGGTAATATTTCCTTTGATCACTGTTCCCGCACCTATCAGGCTGGTACCGGAAGAAGCAGGGATTTCAATGTCGGATTTGGATTTGGCTGCAAACATAGTATTGGTTTTAAAGTGATTAATCCGTGGTTTTCTCAACTTTTGGCACCTGCAGCCTGGTCGTATCCAGGTGTGCAGGGGCATTGCCACTAAGCACGTTCTTCAAATTATCAAGGTATTTGTCTTTGTAAAGTACCTGTTGCTCTAACGAATCCGCCTTCAGTTTAAGTGTGATCATTTCTCTTCTTTCAGAGGCACTCCCATATCCGGGTATATAATATTTGAGAGGAGTGAACACTATCAACGCAACAGTAAGCCCTACCAATACAACAAATATCGTGCACAAACCAATATACACACTTAGCCTTGACAACTTAAACGTAACAACTTCCTCGTAAGTATCATCATTCATAATAACGAGTCGGTACCTGTTTCTGAGTCGCTGCAATTTGCTATCGGCGTCAAATAATTTGGCCATTATCAAGATTTGTGTTAAAAATAAACACTTTGCCCCGTTGTGAGACAGATAGAAAGGGAAAAAACTGGATAATTGAAATAAATTCGCTGAAAATTAGTTAATTGACTTGAAGAACTGCATGCGCATATCCATATTCAAATCGCTGGTGCCGGCCGCTTGGACACTGTTTCTTTGCGGAGGGCTTTGCTATTCCCTCCATGCACAGCCCGATGCCACCCTGGATGTGAAAAAACCGGCCAAATTTGAAAATCGTGTGCTGGGTTCTGATAAAACATTCACCAGCAAATTCACCTTACCGCGCCGTCTCAACCAGAATCTCATCACCCATTATAATTTTTTCTTCAACGCCAGCAACAAACTGAATGATATTCTGGCCGGAGCCAAGGAAAGTTTCAGAGATGACTACACCGAATTGCTGCCATTTTATAATTACACTTTGGAAACCACTTCGGCCCAGAAAATACAGTTGGATTCCGTATTGTATAAATGTAATGCGGGAATCATGCTGCATGACCTTCGCAACGACTGGATCGACAACTTCTACCTCCTCATGGGCAAGGCCTACTTTTTCAGGAAACAATTCGATTCTGCCAATATCGCTTTTCAATACCTGAACTATTATTTTCAACCTAAGAAAAAAGACGAACTGGGATACAAGAAATATGTTGGCAGCAATCTGAATGACGAAGGCAATGTGTATTCTGTTACCACCAGGGAAAAAAAATCGCTGACTTCGAGGATATTCACGGAGCCGCCCAGCCGAAACGACGCGTTGATCTGGCTTGTCAGGAATCATATTGAAGACAGTTCTTACAGTGAGGCCGCGGGTTTGATAGAAACCCTGAAACTGGATCAGAATTTTCCGGAGCGCCTTAAACCCTCCCTATATGAAGTGAAGGCCTATTGGTTCTATAAAAATGAAATGTGGGACAGTGCGGCCAATAACCTTGTGCTGGCATTGAACAATGGCGCCAACGCGGGTGAAAAATCAAGATGGGAATACCTGGCAGGGCAACTCTATGCCATGAGCGGAAAAGCTGATCTGTCTTATAGATATTTTGATCTCGCCATCAGGCATACGGTGGACCCGGTGATGGATGTGTATGCGCGCCTTAACCAGATCCGCCTTTCAAAAGGCAGCGACGATCAAAAACTAATAGATGAGAATATTAAGGAATTATTGAAAATGGCGCACCGGGATAAATATGAAAATTACCGGAATATCATTTATTATACCGCCGCCCAGATGGAAATGCAGAGGAACAATTTCCTGATGGCACAAACCTACCTGCGAAAAAGCGTTCAATTCAATAATGGGGATATGGACCAACGCAACAGGTCATTCCTTTACCTGGGCGATCTGGCCTACGATAGAAAATATTATCAATTGGCGCATGATTGCTACGACAGCCTGGACGTTAGCAGCCCCGTAATCAAGCATGCAGACAGCCTCATTTACAGAAAACAGGTCTTGTACCAGGTGGTCTCAAGACTCAAGATGATTTCGGTGGAAGACAGTCTTCAGCATATTGCCTCCCTGCCCGAAGCCGATCGGGACAAGTTGATAAAAGGGCTGGAGAAAAAATTGAGAAAGGAA
>CALFNL010000358.1 GCA_937902875.1 uncultured Bacteroidota bacterium
CGCTCTTCCGATCTAGGCGATATTTATTTCCCTTGCCAGGGCTGCCCTGAGCCGTAACTGCAAGATATGGTAGGGCTGTAATGATCGGATGGAAGTAATCTGCTGCTGCCCAGTTCTTTACTTCTTGTTTGAGTTTAGCCAGCATCTCCGGAGGTGGTAATTCCCCCAGGATCCCCATTCTTTTGGAATACAGGTTGCCATAAAAGGCAACAACTCTTTTGAAAGGGAGGATGGCGCCCGGAACCGGGTAAGGCGTTTTTGCAGGCCAGCGACCCGAAGTATCGCCATTTGCTAATTGAACCATTTTCTTATCGTAGGTTGCCGTGTCAATCGGTAGTACAGGGGGCGCTTGCGCTTTTTCTTTTTTCAACGGAGTAGCCAGAGTATCTTTCCCATCAACTTTCGAATAAGATTGTTCGCAGGAGCTAATCGAAAAGGAGAAACTGCCCAAAATTGCAGCAAGGCCTGCGAGAAAGGAACCCGCCGATAATATTAATTTTTTTGTTTTTGGTACAGATTTACCTGATGATTCGGAACGATGTTGCATAGGATGCCTTTAAGATTTTTTGACGAGCGTAATTTTTTCCAAAGATACCGGGAATTACCCCGTAATAAACTAAAAACGTGCCAGTTAATAAAATATTTTAGATAAGGCTGTTAAAGACTCCGATTTAATTTTATCATTCATAATGCCGGCTTCCGCTCAACACCGGACCCGGATTTTAGCAGTACCAGATCCCCTGCATAGTACCTGGTTGTGTTTGCAGGCGCAAATTTTTAAATCTCCATGGAAAAAAATGCTTCCTTCTTCTGGTGCAACGATTATATGCCCGTAAACAGGTGCGATATATTTATTTCAAAATATTAGTCTGCTAAATTTATAGACTAATATTTCCCCGGTAATATTGCATTGAAAGAATGCTAAAATGGTTTGCAAACTCAATTCAAAGGCACGATGTTGAAAAACCCTATATTTCATGAGGATATCCCTATTTAATCACAGCAATTATTTTCAGGATGAAACATATTTCACAATTTACCTGGATGGTGAGCATTCCCGCACTCATCCTGAGTATTTTGGATCTGAATTCCGGAATCCCACATACCATTAAGAGAATTGTGGTTCAGCCAAGAAACTTTAGGCACATTCACAATGCCCATATACTAATCATTTCCAGCGAGGAAGAGGCTATCACCAAAGATGATGAGAGGTTTGAATTGAAGACATGGCAATCATTGCCTTTTCAACTTAAAGTGGAGCATCCCAACTATTCTTCAGCCGAAATAGTAGCAGAGGATCCGGATCACAAATTTTTGATAAGTCTGCAAGCTAAAAAATAGTTGAGTCAATCAAGAGATCAAGACATCATTTGCATTACAATCCTATCTCTACAAGGCCCGTGCGGCCTAAATGGGTAACCATGCATAAATGATTGACAAACCTCAAAACGGACTCCCAACCTCAAATTCAACCATATACCAATATCGAAAGATCAGAGTCCTGAACCGGCAACTAGCGGATCAGTGTACTCGTTCCTTTTTTCACTATCAACTTTCCATTCATGTCAACCACACTTAGCATCCAAACAAATGTGTCGGATGCTACAGGCTGTCCGTTCAGTGTGCCGTCCCATCCTTCTCCAATGGTTCTGGTAGAATAAATTTTTCTCCCCCATCGATTGTAGATTTCGAAGTATTTAAGTTCGGGGATGCCATATAAGAGTGGTCTCAGTTTATCGTTGAGTCCGTCGCCATTGGGCGTAAAGGCGCCAGGCACTTCAGCAAGGATGGCCTTGGACACTTTTACATTCAGTGTATCCGTTCCAACGCAACCATAAACATCCACACCAGTTACAGTATATGTGATGTCGGTAAAAGGGGTTACGCTTGGATTGGATATTACCGGATTATTCAGGTATGTGCCGGGGCTCCATTGGTATTGCAAGGCGCCAGACGCCTGTAATCTGGTTGTGCTCCCCGCAATAACATCAATATCATTGCCGGCATTCACAGCGGGACGGCCGAATTGCACCGGCAGCGAAAAGCTATCTGATCCACATCCTCCTGAAGAAGAAACAATTTGTGTGATGCTGTAACTACCCAGACTGGCATAACTGTGCGTGGGTTCTTTCAGGGTAGAATAACTGCCATCACCAAAATCCCATTGATACAAAATATTGCTCAGGCTGCTTTGTGTGGAATCAGTTATACTAACGCTTTGGGCGGCGCAATCTGCTGAAAAGCTAAAACCTGAGGTCAGATAGGCCCCTCCGGGAAGCAGAAACTGACCACTCACGTTTTCGCCGCAGGCCAGGTCGGTCACGGCATGTAATTTTACATATTTCAGATTGGTGGGATTGCTGAATGTATAAACAGGATTTGGGTCTGTAGATGTATTTCCATCACCGAAATCCCATAAGAAACTGCTGTTTTGCACCCTGTTGATCCCAAAGAATTGCACCGTACCCTTGCAGCTATCCAGAATAGTATATGTGAAATCAATCGCCCGGTTGCTGTAAAAATTGGGGACCACTGAGGGAAGTCCGGATACACTGATTCGCCCTTTCAGGTCCGTCACATTTTCCTGCAATCCGCAGGCTATACCCGGGCTATTGGGGTTATTGATAACATGAAGTTTGCTGGTGCTGGTAGCCAGGTAGATTTTTTGATCGGCACCAAGCTGCATGGCCGAAATGCTTCCGTTTATGACAGGAATCACGGATTTTGTAGCCAGTATTACGGGAAGGGAACCTGAGCTTAGGTCGTATTGGTGGATTGTTCTGGTTCCCCTGTTGGTGAAATAGAGGAGCCTGGAATCAGGGGAAAATTCACAGCCAATATAATACCCATCATTCAGGAGGCTGATCGTCATGGGCGCGTATACCAGGCCCGTAGTATTGTCAAACCTGAACAACTGGGCAAATTCGTTGACCGGCACTGCCACCCTGCTTCCTTCATAATTGGTTTGTGCCAGCCATTGCCCGTCTGGGCTCACTTTCATTTCACCGATATTGGAATAATTACTGGCATTCAATACCAATCCCACAGACGATACTACCGGTGTGGCCTCCACGCCGGTACAAGTAATTTTGTAACTCTTGAATACATTGCTGTTCCAGTCGTTGGTAATAACCCAATAGTCTACGTAGTTGGAAGCCATGATGGCAGTGAGTCTTTCTGAAGAAGGTCCGCTGAGAAAAATATTCTTATTGGAACTAATATCCCCTAATCCGTTATCAAGGGTCATATCCACTTCCGAATAATTGTATCCCCCCGCTCCATTGTTTTCCTGGGCGTCTGCGGTGAAAATATAATAGAAATTGGGATTCCCTGGTTTTGGCACGATGATACAGGATTGATAAGCAGATAAATTTCCTTTAAGCCCCTGGCCATTGGGCATGGGTTTGTGTAACCTGTTCCAAACGGTAACTCCATCACTGTAGAACAACAGATTACCATTTTCATCGCTGATAGCGCTACTGCCTTCATTGGTGATTAGCGCACCATCGGTGAGAGCCTGCGTGATGCCGGGTGCAAAATGGAGGCCTGCATTTTTCCCAAAATACCATCTGCTTCCCTGCTGTGCCGGGCTTGCCAAAACTGCAAAGCACAGAAACAAAAAGCAGATTGCCTTTTTAGGATGCATGATTTGGCTGAAAATATTATAATCTGCTTTGCGGCATTGACTGCTGCATTTTTGAAGGATCTCATGCATGGCTTGAATACGCAAAAATGCCCTTTTTTGTTGGGTTAGCCAACAAAAAAGGGCCTGAAATATATTGAATCCGGTATTATGTCAATTACCAGATTTCCACTCGTTATTTGAAGGATTGATATCAGGGAATACGTGATCGGGGTCAATTACAACCTTGGTCAATTCCTCATCGGTATTTACCAAAAATTTCCAGCTCTCCGTGTTTTGCCATATTTCTACTGGTAATGATTTTCTTCCTGTCTTGCCGCTCTTGGTGGTATATTCTATGATCAATGGCATGGCCATCTGCTCCAGGTTAGAGACGGTAATCAGGGCCCCGTTCTTGGGATCCCCATCGGGATATTCCACTTTTGAAACCGCCTGATCCAGTTTGTAATTCTGCAGGATCATACTCTTCCAGAACCAGGCCAGATCTTCTCCTGCGGAATTTTCAATACTACGGAAGAAGTCCCAGGGCGTTGGATGTTTGTATGCCCAGTCGCGCGCATATTTGCGGAACGCGAAATCGAAGCGATCCACTCCTAATATCTGTTCTCTCAATAGAGTCAATGCGTAACCGGGTTTAAAATAAAGTGCCAGCCCAATATTTCTCTCTTTCATGGCATCAGGCGTGTTGAATATGGCTTCCGAGGTGGGATTGAACATATAAACGGCCGTTTTTTGGGCATCTCCTTTCTCCTCCTTATACTCGCCATTATTGAAATCTGCAGAGGCTATACTGTTAATGAAAGTATTGAACCCTTCATCCATCCATCCATATCTTCTTTCATTGCTACCAACGATCATTGGGAACCAGGTATGCCCAAATTCGTGATCCGTAACACCCCATAAGCTGCTTCCTTTGGAACGTGAACCGCAGAATACAATACCCGGATATTCCATTCCGCCTACATTTGAAGCCACATTGACTGCGCAAGGGTAAGGAAATTCCAGCCAGCGTTTTGAATAGTTCTCAATGCTGTATTTGGTGTATTCTGTAGCCCTGCCCCAGGCCGACTGACCGGCTGATTCCACGGGGTAAACAGACATGGCCAGTCCTTCTTTACCACTGGGGAAATTCATCCTGGCGGCATCCCAGATAAAAGCTTTCGATGCGGCCCAAGCGAAGTCACGGGAATTGTTGATCCTGAATTTCCAGGTGAGGGAATTTTTTTGCGGCCTTGACTTGGGATCGGTCAGTTCATCTTCCCCACGAATAGTGATGGTCTTATCACTCTGTTTGGCTGCATTAAACCGCTGCAATTGCTGTGAAGTCAAAACATCCTGTGGATTCAGCAATTCACCTGAGCCCACTACTATAAGATTGGCTGGCGCGGTGATATTCACATCAAAATCGCCATATTCCAGGTAAAATTCACTAGCACCCAGGTAGGGATCAGTATTCCACCCACGAACGTCATCGAACACACACATGCGGGGATACCATTGCGCCACTGCAAATATAGGTCCGTTCTTCGTGTCCAGTATACCGGTTCTGTCGGCCCCCTGGTGAGGGACCAAAAATGAATACTCTATTTTCAATTTCAATTCCCCGCCTGAAGCATTAACAGGATGGGCCAGACGAACCTGCATCCTGGAGTCATTGATGATGTATTCGGCATCCGATTCCTGAGTTCTTCCGGAAACGGCTGTCAGCAATTTCACCGATTTAATATGGTAACCGCCTTCAAAGCTGCTCTTACTACTGCCGTAACGGCTGCGGCCCGCAGCAGGCATTTTGGCCTGACCTCGAGATGATAGATCAAATAAATTCTGATCGAGTTGCATCCATATATAGGGCAGGCACTGCGGACTGTTATTCTTATAGGTGAGAACTACCGTAGCGGTAATTTCACTCTTGCTGTCGTCGAACCGGGCATCAATATGGTAGTCTGCCTTATTTTGCCAGTAGCGGGGGCCGGGCTCGCCATTGGATGCACGGTACTCGTTACCGTTATACGTGTAAAACAATGGCGAAAAGAGTTCGTGATAGTCGTAATTCGATTTAGCCTGCTCAACATTCTGAGCCATGATGGCAATAGAGCCGGTGAGCCACAATACTGCGGCAAATAAAAGCTTCTTCATAATTTGAGAAATTTGAGAGATTTGAGATGTATGAAAATAACGAAAAACAGCCAAGAGAATTCCCTCAATTTTATAAATGGCGAATTACTGTAATCCTGCCAGCATTTTTTTCCCTTCAGCTTTCAAAGCGGGATCATCCTGAGTACGGTTGGGAAGTCTGATCATTTTATTTAATACGTCAATAGCCTTATCAGATTTATGATTTTTCACATATGCCTTTGCCAGGTCCAGGTAATCAATTACCAAAAACTGGTCAATCGCCCTTGCTTCTTCAAAATTCTCGATGGCAAGGTCCAGTGACGCGGCAGGCATTCCCCCATACAATAATTTCGCAGCCGTTTTTTCTACCCCGCCAAATCCGCTCACTTCAAAATGCCATTTTCCCAGAATATACAAGGCTTTCGCATAACGGGGGTCGGCCTGGAGTGAGAGGTCTGCGTATTTTTTCATATCCCTTATGTATTCCATTCTTTCTTTCCCGCTATGCAAATCTGCCAGCCTCGAGGCTATGGCAGCACGCGCACAATTGGCAGCAGGGTCGTTGGGATTTACCTGCAATGCGGTCTCGCTATAGGTTTGAGCAGCATCGAAATATTCCTGTTTTTTTTGTTCATCCTTTTCCCTGCCTCCAATGCTTCCTGCCAATTCGCTGCATCTTGTAAGCGCTACAATATTGGTAGGCTGTATATTCAATATCTGTCTGTAAAGGTTGAGCGCTTCGGTTTCATTCAATGCTATTTCAGACTTTTTAGCCTGCTGAAACAGATCATTCTGGTCTTGCCCCAGAACGGGCTGAATGATCGAGATAAGAAATACTATTGATGCAAGAAATCTCATGAATCATATTTTTTGTAATAAGTTACGCCGGAGCTTCCCTGGAAATTGAATATCGGAGGATTCAATTTCCTGATTGATATATTGATTTCATTCACCTGAGGAAATTTTTCCCTGACCTGCTGCCCCAATTCCATCGCGATGGTCTCTATCAGGCTCGTTGTTTGTTGCATGCGCGCACTCACCATATTATATAGCGTAACATAATTGACTGTCTCATGCAGGTGGGTAACCACTGGCACGGTCTCTGTGAAACTGACATCCAGGCTTACTTCAAATTCAGCTCCAACGATCTTTTCCTCGCCATAACTGCCATGGTTTCCATGAAACTTTAACTGGTGTAGTGATATCTTGAGCATAGAATTGTAAAAGTAGAATTTGTAAATGCATTTTCGTGGACTTAAAAGATAACCTAATTCTCGGGATACTTTGATGTCGCCCCTTATTGTAATTCCAGGGCCGAAAGATATCTTTCGGCGTCCAGCGCTGCCATGCAGCCACTACCCGCCGCTGTTACTGCCTGGCGATATACTTTGTCTTGTACGTCGCCGGCTGCAAATACACCTTCAATATTTGTTTTGGACGTTCCCGGGATGGCTTTGATATAACCCGCATCGTCCATATCAAGCCAGTCCTTGAAGATTTCGGAATTGGGTTGATGGCCAATTGCTACAAAAAAACCATGCACAGGAATGGTCTTCTGCTCTCCTGTCTTCACATTCCTCATCCTGACCGCTTCCACTTTCATGTCCCCAATCACTCCTCAGTTTCCGTATTCCAGTAAATCTGAATATTAGGAGTTCTTTGTACCCTTTCCTGCATCACCTTAGAGGCTCTCATTTGGTCGCGTCTTACAATCATATGGACTTTGGTACAGAGCTTGGCCAGGTATAAGGCTTCTTCAGCGGCAGTGTCTCCAGCGCCTACAATTGCCACTTCTTTACCCCGAAAGAAAAACCCATCGCATACGGCACAGGCGCTTACGCCAAAACCATTCAACCGTTGCTCGCTTTCAAGGCCCAGCCATTTTGCAGTAGCCCCGGTGGCCACAATAACGGCATCCGCCTCCAGCAGCTTTTCTTCATCTATCCACACTTTAAAGGGTCTTTTTGAGAAATCGACCTTGGTTGCCATCCCAAAACGAATATCCGCACCCATCCTGGCTGCCTGCTTTTCAAAATCCACCATCATTTCAGGTCCCTGAACACCTTCTGGGTATCCTGGATAATTCTCCACTTCAGTTGTGATAGTCAATTGACCGCCGGGTTGAATACCCTGGTACAGAACCGGCTTTATATTGGCCCTAGCCGCATATAAAGCGGCTGTATATCCTGCGGGTCCTGATCCAATGATCAAACAATGCACTTTTTCCGCTGTAGTTTTTTCCATAGCTATATTTTAAAACCTTTTCTGATGATTTCTTCGTTCATGAAAAATTTTACAAAAATAATCTGAAATATCCAAATGGCGGGTGCAGGCTTTCCGACTCCCAAACTGCAAACATTACCCCTTATTTCGGAATGATGATGGTCCTGAACTGGGCCGCATACCCGCCAAAATAGCCCAGGGCTCCATTAGATATATTACCCAGGACTTTCGCTGGGCTGGAAAATGGATTTCCTATACTCTGGTAAGTGAATTCGAATGTGCGCCAGAAATCGAAAGTGGCCTTATCAATATTGCACACTTTGAGTGTTACTGTATCGCCCCTCCGGAAGAACAGATCGTCGTCCTTATGCTTCACATTCTTGTCAACTCCTCTGTCTACCGGCAAGGTATAAGTGGTGCCGTCGATCACGTCGTCGTCAAATACCGAATTATATCCGGCATAAAAGGGCTCGGAATCAGTCTTTGTGAAATAACGAATATAATCACCCAATCCTTTTGGGTCAGTCGCCTTTACCACTACCCGCACAAGGCTGGTATCCGGATTATTGGGAGCGGGTTCCCACCAGAGTCCATCGATCCTTCTGGTTATTGAAGGAATACCCGTAACAGCTTCGTAAACCTTTCCGTCAACAAGAATCTTCAGACTGTAGCCTGTATTCAGTTTCCCGATGATCGAATTCGCAGGGTCAGTATTGTCTACCGAATAATATGAAATCCTCAGGTCGCCCGAATCCACGGTATATTCTGTCAATTTATTGGATAAAGTTCCATCGCTTATCTCAATTTCGGCTCCATGCACAAATGATGCTTCAAGGATACCGGGCGATATTTGACTATAAAAATCGATGCTTTTTGAGAGTAACACCACAGGCGGCCGATCGTTTTCAATTGAAGCATCAACTACCAATGCCGGCTGCTGTTCCTGTAGTTGTATCTGGATATTTTTTTCGCAGGCACTTATACAAAAAACCACAGCAAATAAGGCCAGGCAGACTCTCAAATTCATATTTTTTCCCATTATCCGGACAAATTAAGAACAAAGCTTGCAAATGGTTTCACAAAAAAGCCCTGGTATTCCAATTGGTTATACCAGGGCAAATATGTATCAGTAAATTGATGGCTTATCCGAGGTATGCCTTCAATGAACTGCTGTAACGGGCTTTTTGTAAGCGCTTGATTGCTCTTTCTTTGATCTGGCGGATACGCTCCTTGGTCAGGTCATATTTTTGTCCGATCTGCTCGATGGTAACGCCATTTTCTCCATCCAGTCCAAAATAGGCATTGACTATTTCCGCTTCGCGGGGGCTCAGGGATTTCAACACCCTGCGGATTTCATTCCGGAGTGAATCCTTCATTACGTCCTCGTCAGTATCATCCCCGCCTTCCAACAAATCTCCCATGGCCACATCTTCTGCTTCGTGAACCGGAGCGTCAAGGGAAGTGTGCCGGGTATTGCTTTGGAAAATATTATTGATTTCGGTCTCACTCATTTCCAGCAATTCAGCCAATTCCTCGGTGCTTGGTTCGCGTTCGTGCTCCTGCTCAAAAGCCATATAGGCTTTGTTGGCTTTGTTGTAGGTGCCGATCTTGTTTTGTGGAAGACGAACCAGGCGTCCCTGCTCAGCCAGGGCCTGCAAGATTGACTGGCGGATCCACCACACTGCGTAAGAAATAAACTTGAATCCCTTGGTTTCATCAAACCTTTGAGCGGCTTTGATCAAACCGAGGTTGCCTTCATTGATCAGGTCACTCAGGGATAGTCCCTGGTGCTGGTATTGTTTGGCAACAGATACAACAAAGCGCAAATTGGCCTGAACCAATTTGTCCAATGCCCGCTGGTCGCCCATCTTAATTCGTTGAGCCAAAACAGTCTCCTCTTCAGGAGTAATCATTGAAATCTTAGAGATCTCCTGTAAATACTTCTCAACCGCCTGTGAATCACGGTTGGTAATTTGTGTAGCAATTTTAAGCTGCCTCATATCTAAATTGAAATGTTATTGAATTCCGTACCTAATTTAAATTAACGCCTAAAAGACAGTATTAGTTGGGGAAAGCGTTGCAAACGCGGTGCAAATGAAATGTTATTTCCGCCAATGCTTCTGAGACGATCGACAAAAGTACGACAGGAATTCCTTTTCTCATAGCTTTTGTGAAGAAATGCAGGTTTTTTGGTAATAAAAAAGTTGATTAAAACCAGCGCAATCGGTTGCATTACAATGAAAAACATGTATAAGACCAGCCATTTGGGCTCGAAGAACGTATATTCGTGCCATGACAGCTGATTTTCGGTCTGATACCGTTACAAAACCTCAACCAGCGATGTTGGAAGCCCTGACTAAGGCCAGGGTTGGGGACGATGTTTTTGGGGAAGATCCCTCCATTAATGAACTGGAATCATATGCCGCTGAGCTATTTGGAATGGAAGCAGCCATTTTCTGCCCGAGCGGTACCATGACTAATCAAATAGCCATCAAATGCCACACTCAGCCAGGAAATGAGGTAATATGTGAAAAATTGTCACATATATATCAATATGAAGCAGGCGGCATAGCCTTTAACTCAGGATGCCAGGTGAAACTGATCGAAGGCGACCGGGGAAGGATCAAAGCAGCTCAGGTGGAAAGAGCCATTAATCCCGATGACTTGCATAAAGCCCCTTCTACTCTCGTGAGCATTGAAAATACAAGCAATCGCGGAGGAGGAAGTTGCTATGAATTCGAAGACATCAGGGAAATCAGGATGATCTGCAACAAGCACCTGCTCCGGTTTCATTTGGACGGGGCAAGACTCTTCAATGCAATTGTTGCCCGCAATGAGAATCCAAAGCAATACGGGGCCATCTTCGACAGCATTTCTATTTGCCTGAGCAAGAGCCTGGGTGCACCCGTAGGCAGCCTGCTGCTGGGCTCAAAGGAGTTCGTGGCCAGGGCCAGGCGCATAAGAAAGATATTTGGCGGCGGTATGAGACAGGCGGGATTCCTGGCCGCGGCCGGTCTCTACGCTCTTCAGAATAATATTGAAAGATTGGGCGAAGATCATCTCCATGCGAAACAGATTGCCGCCGAACTGGAGAAGAAAGAATTTGTCAGCGATATCATGCCGGTTGAAACCAATATCATCATTTTTGAAGTGAAGCCGCCTTTCACTGCCAAGGCTCTGGCGGAACAATTCAGGAGCCATAATATCCTTGTGATCCCTATTTCCGCCATACAGATCAGAATGGTCTTACACCTTGATATTACCGGGCCAATGGTTAAGGATACCTGCGCATTCATCCGCCAGCTCTGAGAAAATTTCACGATCCTTAAGAACTCACACTCTCCACCCCGAATTAATTTACTCGGGTAACATCGTTATTTTTGAACACTAATTCTAAATCAGCATTATGTTTCCAAAAATCAATCCGCTTCAAACCAAATCATGGCAATTATTGACTCAGCACAGAGATGAAATGGCCAAGGTTAAAATAAAAGATCTTTTCCGGAATGATCCTGAAAGGTTTGAAAGATATTCCATACTGTTAGGCGATATCTTATTAGATTATTCAAAGAACCTTATCACTGAAAAAACGCTTGATTTATTATTGCAGCTTGCAGGGGAATGTGGGTTAAAGGAATCCATCACGGCCATGTTCAATGGTGAGAGGATCAACCAGACTGAAAATCGTTCGGTATTGCATGTGGCTCTGCGAAATTTTTCCGGGGAGCCTGTACTCTGCGATGGCAAAGATGTGATGCCCGATGTTCGGAGGGTGCAGCAACAGATGCGGGAATTTTCGGCCACGGTACATAGCGGTGCCCGGAAGGGTTACAGTGGAAAAAAAATAAAATACATCGTGAATATCGGGATCGGGGGCAGCGACCTGGGGCCCGCAATGGTTACCGAGGCGCTGAAGCCTTATTGGGTGCCGGGCATCCAACCTTATTTCGTATCTAATGTTGATGGTACACATATTGCCGAAACCTTGAAAAAACTGAACCCGGAAGAAACGATTTTTCTCATCGCCTCCAAAACCTTCACCACTCAGGAAACGATGACCAATGCTCACACTGCAAGGGAATGGTTCCTACAGGCGGCCCGTGATGAAGCGCATATCGCGAAGCATTTTGTGGCGCTTTCCACCAACCAAAAAGAAGTAGTGAAATTTGGCATAGACCCTGAAAACATGTTTGAGTTCTGGGATTGGGTTGGAGGAAGGTACAGCCTCTGGAGCGCAATCGGACTCTCCATAGTACTCTCCATCGGTTATACAAATTTTGAAAACTTGCTCAAAGGCGCTTATGAAACCGACCTGCATTTCAAGTCGGCTCCCTTCCACAGGAATATCCCGATTATCCTGGCGTTGACCGGCATCTGGTATGGCAATTTCTTCGGTGCCCAATCGGAAGCCATCCTCCCCTATGACCAGTATATGCACCGCTTTGCCGCCTATTTTCAACAGGGAAATATGGAAAGCAATGGCAAATATGTTGACAGGAACGGTGAGCATGTGCATTATCAAACAGGGCCCGTGATTTGGGGAGAGCCCGGCACGAATGGCCAGCATGCTTTTTATCAGCTCATTCACCAGGGCACCCTGCTGATTCCCTGCGATTTTATTGCTCCCGCTATCAGCCACAACCCTATCGGTGACCATCACCCTAAATTAGTGTCAAATTTCTTTGCTCAAACCGAAGCGCTGATGAATGGAAAGTCATTCGAGGAAGTGGAAAAAGAACTTGCCAGCCTAACTGAATCCGATAGAAAAAAGATAGCGCCATTCAAAGTCTTTGAAGGAAATCGCCCCACGAACTCTTTCCTCATACGCCAAATAACTCCCTTCACTCTGGGCCAACTGATTGCATTGTATGAGCACAAAATATTTGTGCAGGGTGTGATCTGGAATATATTCAGTTTTGATCAATGGGGAGTGGAATTGGGCAAGCAACTGGCGGGAAAGATCCTGCCTGAACTCGGCGATAATGCTCAAGTGCAAACCCATGATTCCTCCACCAATGGATTGATTAATCTTTATAAAAGCTGGAGAAAATAATTGAAATCGGCTTTTTTAAGAAGAAATGACAGGATTATTGCCTGATGATTTTCCTTATTTCAATTATCCCGTCTGTTTCAAATTGGAGTATGTAAATGCCATTGCTCAGATTCCTTGAAGCCAGGTCAATATGGATCCTATTCTGATCAGGAGGCAGGATTTTTTTCAGGATGAGTTTGCCTGTGGCATCGAAGAGGCTGAGTCTGATGTTTTGCCGGGACGTTCTTCCCATGGAAATATCCAGGTAATCATGAAATGGATTGAGAATCCAGGTTCCCACGTTGGTGTGATCATTATTTTGCAGCACCACAATCTGGCTGTATTTAAACGCTCCGTCTTTGTCAATCATCTTTAGCCGGTAGAACTTATTGCCCACAAAAAATTGCCTGTCCGTGTAATTATAGGTCCCCCCGTTTGAATTATTTTCGGCTACAACGGTTCCTATTACTGAAAATGATTGCCCGTCGGTGGAGCTTTCCACTTCATATTTTTCCAGGCTCAACTCTGAGGACGATTTCCATTGCAGCCTCGAAATATTCGCCATATAGCTGCCTCTGAAATATTCCAGGACCACTGGCAATGCGGCGGCACTGATATAGAGGGGGTAATCTTCGGCCTGACCGTAGGTGGGACTATAGCATCCCGAACTAATGGCAAATGAGGGATCGTAAAAGGTGGATAGTTCTTCAGTTAGTCGTAACCGCAATACTGCATTTTCCACTGCAGCGGAAGGAACGGTGAAACTGATAGTTGCAGTGTCAAATCCTGAAACAGCCGAAGGAATATTATTGACATAGAGAATCTGTTCGGTGGCATTGTCGAATGCCCCATCATTATTATAGTCGATCCAGACGCGGATCTGTTCTCTATTCACTCCCAGGAGAATGAGCGTAAGATTATAGGGTGTGCCTTTTTGCAGTTGCAAGAGGTTAATACAACCGGTACCATCCACGTATCCATGATCGAGGGCTGCGGTGCTCGAATTGCTATTCTGTCCGGCCAATGTTATATTCAGGATGCCTGCATAGTTATCGCTTAAACCCGACGCTCCGGTTACAGGCGTGCAACTGGCGGCAACAGGCGCCACAAAGGGGTTGAGAGGGTAAGTGGCGATGGCTCCCCGGGAAGTGGACAGACCGACTCTCTCAACGGTTTCGGCCGAAGCCAGCATCCGGATTTTCTGATCCGCCGTGAAAAGAGTAGTGCAATTGGTATAGTTCATGAAATTATGCTCGGTGTTGATGCTGTATGCTCCACCGGTACATGGGTTTATTCCTGTTCTGCATGCAAAGGCTGCCGGTTGAGTAATAGGGTCAGTATCGCAAATTTTGTCGCCATCAACGGTGCAATCTGCATTTGTGGAACAAGTAGTTCCAACAGATCCCTGAAATGGATGAAAGAGGTCAAATGCATGCCCGATTTCATGAGGCAATGTTTTCTTCCCTGTGCCCATTTGCGTAGCCAGCATTACAGTGCCATCCAATTCAGGAGGTGCTCCGGGCGTTAGCGCAAAGCCAGCCACGAAGGTTCCTGAGGTACCATCCAACCCGTCAATCTTATTTACGACCCAAATATTATAATACCTGAATGGGTCCCAGCGAATGAGGTCTTTTATAGTTAACTGATCGGCACCGTTAGTGTTAGAAACATTCACGCCGTTAGCAGTATAACCCGTAACGGAGGATCCATCAACACGGTCAATCCCGGTAGTGGGGTTACAATTGGGATCTCTCTGGGCGAGGACAAATTGAATCTGTAGATCACCCACACCTTCAGTGCCTGGATATGATCCATCATAAACCTGGTTCAGATAATCAATGGTTGTTTGTATTTGGGCGTCGGTGGGATTATAAATGGTGCCCTGAGCTCCTCCCGTATGAACGATATGCACTACAACAGGAATCGTAAACAAAGCGGCAATACCTCGCTTCGGAGGGGCATTCCTGAGTTTGATTATGGCCTTTTGCAATGCGGCTTCATGAGATTCGATTCTTTTTCTAAACCCTGGATCGCTCTGCATTTTACTATTGTATATCTGGTCAAAACCACAGATAGCCTGGCTAAATGATGGATCTGAAAATAATAAGACTGCAGACCATATCAGGACCCAAGGTCGGAATTTCATCAGCAGGAAATTTGGCACTTATTAATTACGAAGAATTATTATATTTATTTTAAACGAAATTAAAAAAACCCTTCGCAATGTGAAGGGTTTCAATATTATACATCAGAGAAATTACCATTTGTCCACTTCTTCATCGGGCCCGCTGGATTTAGGCAGATTATTATTAACTTCCACTTCTTCAATATCCACTTCGGGTGCAGCGCTGGTTTCAGTTTCAGTTTCAGTTTCAGTTTCAGTTTCAGCTTCCACCTCTGTTCCATTTTCTCCCACAGGCGTATCATGATTATATGCATCAAAATCGAAGTCGGGCATTAATTCAGTTTTTACATAGTCAACCGCTTCACCCAGGGCCTTGATAAATTTATTAAAGTCTTCTTTATAGAGGACAATCTTGTGCCTGTCATATCCATTATCGTTGAACCTCTTGCGGCTCTCGGTAATGGTCAGATAATAGTCCTGGTTACGTGTACTTCTCACATCGAAGAAATAAGTTCTGCGCTTTCCCGCACGGATGCGCTTACTGTACACGCTCTCCATTCGCTTGTCATTGTTTTCGTACGCCACGATGGTAGGTTTTAGTTTTAGGTTCCTGATAAAAAATAAACGATTGACAAAGATAAAATTGTTTTTGAATTGACAAAATTTTAACCCTTATGCAAAAACAATTTCGATTAGCCTGATTTTCATTGCGCTTCCAACTCTTTCTCCTGTTGCCGCTGGTATAGTTCGGCGTAATATCCGTTCAATGATAATAATTCTTTATGTGTTCCTGTCTCCACCATTTTACCTTCTTCGAGCACCACTATCCGGTCAAAATCAAAAAGTGTGAAAATCCTGTGGGTGATTATGATTGAGGTCTTGCCTTTGAGATATTCATAAAGATTGCCAATGATTTCTTTTTCTGTCTTGGCGTCCACAGCGCTCAAACAATCATCAAACACAATGATTTGTGGGTTTTTGATGAGGGCCCTGGCGATGCTCAGCCTCTGTTTTTGTCCACCACTAAGAGTGATGCCGCGTTCCCCTATAACGGTATTGAATTTTGCAGGCAGTTCCTGGATATCTTTTGCCACTGCGGCTTGTCGGGCAGCTTCGTCCACCATAGAATCGGTGGCGCTATCGAGTCCGAATTTTATATTATTGGCGATCGTGTCGCTAAAAAGGAATCCATCCTGTGGCACATAACTGATCTGCTGCCTCAGATTTTGGATGTCCATCTCCCTGAGATTCACTCCATCTATTGAAATGCTTCCCCTATCGGGGTCGTACATTCTCAGGAGCAGTTGGGCAATTGTAGTCTTTCCGGAGCCTGTTCTGCCAATGATGGCAACTTTTTGGCCCTCAGGTATAGAGATTGAAAAATCCTTCACCGCATTTATACCAGTATGTGGGTAGGTGAAGTCCACGTTTCTGAATTCAATTTGGCCAGCCATCTGCAAGTGTTTGGGATGAGGTGGGTTCTTAATTTCCGATTGGATCTGCAGGAATTCGTTGAGCCTTTTTTGTGAGGCCGCGGCTCTCTGTATCATGCTGGCTACCCAACCAATGGCGCTGAACGGAAAACTCAGCATATTAATATATACAACAAATTCCGCGATCGTGCCGATGCTGGTAGCTTCAGGATCTTGAATGTGATACCAGCCCCCAATGGCGATGGTCATTACTGTACTGAGACCAATGAGCAGACCGATGGATGGGAAATAAATGGCTTCAATCTTCGCGAGATTCACCGCGCTGTTCTTATAGAGTTCGCTATTCCTTTCAAAGAATTTCAGCATTGGCTTTTCCTGGGCAAATGATTTTATGACCCTTATGCCCGAATAGGATTCCTGGGCATTGGTAGTTAGATTGCTGAGCTGTGTCTGTATGCGTTCACTTCTCTTATGAATGACCGTGTTTACGATATAAATAGTGATCGCCAGGATCGGCAAGGGAGCCAAAACATACAGAGTAAGCTCAGCATTTTTCCTGAACATATAGAATAAACTGAAGCCGATCAGCGCAAGCAGGTTGATCAGGTACATCATGGCGGGGCCCACGTACATACGCACCCTGCTAACGTCTTCGGATATGCGGCTCATGAGGTCGCCCGTACTATGCGTCTTGAAGAAATGCGCATCGAGTTCCTGGTAATGCCGGTACACCTCATTCTTCTGGTCATATTCAATATGACGGCTCATGACGATAATTGTTTGCCTCATGAGGAACATGAAAAAACCCCGGAGCAGCGCGAGTACAAGCAGCGTAACACCGCAGATCATGACCAGCCAGGAAAAATTGGAAACCTCTGATTCGCGCAATTCAACCTCCGCGATGAAATATTTCACCAGGGGGTCGTACTCCCTGCTGCCGGCTACGTGCTGGTCAACCGGTTTGTGTTTCTCGATGGACTCCATTTTCTTTTGCACCTTATCCAGCACATAGCCGGTTACCTGCGGAGCGAGAATTCCAAAATAGTTAGAAACCACGATGAATATGATCCCCAATAAGAATCTCCACCTGTACTTCCACAAATACTTATTGAGCGCACTGAGAT
>CALFNL010000359.1 GCA_937902875.1 uncultured Bacteroidota bacterium
GACACTCGAAGTGGGCAAGAGGGCGGATTTCATTGTGCTGGACGGCGACCCAAATACCGATATCAAAAATACCCGTAAGATTTTTGCCGTATGGAAAAATGGGAAAGTGGTGAGCAAGGGGCCACTGGGTGGAAATTGATCAACTGCTTCATAAAAAAGTTTGGGTGAGGGGGACGCATATTTTGGGTTCGCAATTGAAAACAATAGCCTTGGAATTTGAGAATCTCCTGAGATGGTTCCTGGGATAAACAGGCCCAATTCTTCATTCGATCTCCGATTAAATATCGAGCCACCAATTCTTTTCGGGATAGACCTCACCAATAATCACTGGTTCGCCAATCAGGGGAGTAGTTACCCGAGCGCCGAGCTCATTGGCTTTTGTAATAATCCGTTTAACGGGTTCGTTCCAGGGATGCAGGGCCAGTGAAAATTTTGCCCAATGCACCGGCAGCAGGAGTTTTGATTTCAAATCAATAGAGGCCTGTGCGGTCTCCTCCGGCATCATATGAATATGGGCCCAGGCAGGATTGTATTGTCCGCATTCCAGCATGGCGATATCCATGGGGCCAAATCTTTCGCCAATGGTCTTGAAATGCTCATCATATCCACTGTCTCCTCCTACAAAAATGCAAGAATCTTTCGTTCTTAGAACAAATGCAGACCATAGGGTCTTTCCCCGCCTGAAACTTCTCCCTGAGAAATGCCTGGCGGGTACGGCGGTCAATTCCATATCACCCAATTGCCGGCTCTCCCACCAATCGAATTCCAGAATTTTGTTTTCATTCCATCCCCAATAGTCAAAATGCGAACCCACGCCAAGAGATGTGCAGACCATTTTTATTTTGGGTTGCAACCTCATGATGGTCTTATAATCGAGGTGGTCATAGTGGTCATGTGTCTGAATGAGGAGGTCAATCTCAGGCATATCTTCCTCAGTGTACAGATTGGTTCCCGGAAAAGCCTTAATTGAAAAAGAGAACGGGGAGGCATTTCCGGAGAAAACAGGGTCCACAAGAATATTTTTACCGTTGATTTGAATGAGATAGGAGGAATGACCGAACCAGGTGATCATTGGCTTCTCCGAGTGCGCCGATTTGAGATTGGTTTTGAGTGAGGGCAGGGGTATGTGGGGAATGGCGTCTTTTGGCTTATGAATGAAATCACGCATGATTTTCAGATAAGAAGCGTTTTCAACCATTACCGGCGTTGGGGAAAGATTCCGGAATGAGCCATCCCTGTAATTAGGACTTAGAAGAATTTGTTGAAGTCTTTTGCCCGAAGGGTTCTTGCCGAATATTCTTGACATAATTAAAAATAAAGAATCATTTTAATTCGGGGGGAAGACTTAGGCCGGGGTATATCAATAGATCCACTGTCAGGATGCGATCATCAGCTACATTCTTTACAGGTTCCGCTCACAACCACCTCCACCTGTTGAGGTTTAAATCCTTTGGGGAGCCTGACAGCAGGTACATGCACATCCTCAAGACAAACTGTAGAACCACATTTTTTGCAGACAAAGTGAACATGGTCATCGTGATGGTGTCCCTGCTCACATTCGTCTCTGCACAAGGCATATTTGATGGAATTATCCGCTGTGGGAATGGTATGGATGATGCCCTTTTCCATGAAGATCTGCAGGGTTCTGTAAACAGTCACCCGGTCGAATTTTACCTGCGTCCTGGCTTCAATATCGTGATGCGCCAATGCATTGTCGCTTTCCAGGAATAGCCTGAGAATACTTTTTCTTCCATCGGTGATACTCAGCTGACTCCTGTGTAATATGTTAAGGATTTGATTTTCCATCATAATGAAATTTGTGGGAAAAAGCATTAATCTTTTTCCAAATCAACAATATCATTGAACAATTTTTGTATCTCGTCGTCTTTTAGTCCATCATAGATGCCTCTAACGCGCCCATTCTTATCAACAAGGGCAAAGAATTGAGTGTGTAAGAACTGCTCGCTAATATTGAGACTGCTATTTTGAGGATCGTCCAATATATAACTCTCTCTCGCGGCCTTATACAGATTCTCCTTGCTTCCCGTTAAAAACCACCAATGTTTGATATCCGCGCCCAGGGAATCGGCATAGACCTTCATCCTTCCAACGCTATCCGTTTCGGGATCCACAGTATGGGAGAGTATCAGAAAATTATTTTCATTCTTAAACCTCTCCGCGACTTTTTTCATATTACGATTCAATTTCGGACAGATTCCATGGCATGTGGTGAAGAAAAATTCGGCCACATACACTTTGCCGGTCACATCTTTTTCGGTAATGGTTTGGTTATCCTGGCGCAAAAAACTAAAGGGCATCACATTATTCAGAATGGGCAGCTTTGATTTAGAAAGGTCAACCGTGCCGTATAAAAAAATATAGAATGCCGCGAATAATACCGCGAAAAAGCCAATATAGATCCAGGTTTTCTTTTTCATATTCTGGGATTAATGCAAAGGTAAGATGGCAGGCTATTGGTATTTCCCCGAATTCCACAGGAGGTTTCCAAACAAAATCCAAACTTTTGCAACTAAGTTGCAAAGATACGCTATATTTGCACCCTAATTTGAAATAGGCCAATGTTCAGGATCAACTTTGACGCTCTCGGAATTGCAGCTTCCCTGGCATGTGCCATACATTGTGCCATATTACCATTGGTTTTAACCAGTCTTCCCATATTCGGCATCAACATTATCAATAATTATTTTTTTGAATATGGCATGATCATCCTGGCATTCATAGTTGGGTGCTATGCCCTCATGCATGGCTATAAAAAGCATCATCATAAAAAAATCCCACTGGTCTTGTTCAGTGCGGGCATTATTTTATTATTCCTGAAAGAGGCATTTCACGATTATCATATTTGGCTACTAATACCTGCTGTGATACTGATAGTTTCTGCACACTCGCTCAATTTTGTCTATTGCCAAAAGGCGAAGCAGTATGATAATGCCAGCTGCGCGCACGAAGAATTAGTTGGGTAATTTTCACTGCCATAGTTTTTTTTGGGAACGTCAGACTCCACAGATCAAAAAAGCCTTATATGACTTCCAGGAGAAATTTCATCCGGCAAAGCAGTTTGCTTACGGCCGCCGTAATAGCCGGCCCATCATGGTTACCCGCATCCAGAAAAAAAATCGGGGTTCAATTATATACAGTTCGGGGCGATATGCAAAAAGATCCCAGGGGTACACTTTCAAAGGTTGCCGCGATGGGTTATAAGGAGGTGGAGACCTTTGGCTACAATGGGAAATATTGGGGCCTCACCGGCGCTGAACTGGCAGCCACTTTGAAATCACTTGGCCTTAGCTCTCCCAGCGGGCACTATTATGCAGCTGGCTCGTTTTACAAGGACAATTGGATGGATCAGTTCAAGAGCGCCATCGATGATTTGAAGAAAGTTGGACAAGATTATTATGTGGTTCCCTGGATGGAAGAGACTTACAGAAAATCATTAGACACCTATAAGAAATTGGCCGGCGATTTTAACAAGGCTGCTGAGTACGCAAGGAGTTCCGGAGTAGAATTCGTTTACCATAATCACGATTTTGAATTCAAAGAAATTGATGGGCAAACGGGCTATGATATATTGTTGAAACAAACAGACCCCAAGCTGGTGAAATTTGAATCAGACCTCTATTGGATGTCTTATGCCGGCAAGGATCCCATTCAGATCTTTACGGCAGATCCGGGCAGATTCCCATTGTGGCATTTGAAAGATATGGACAATACGTCCAGGAAATCTTTCACTGAAGTGGGCAACGGTGTAATTGATTTCAAAAAAATATTTTCCTCGGCCAAAATAGCGGGCATGAAACATTTTTATGTAGAGCAGGATATTTGTCCCGGCCCGCCCCTGGAAAGCATTGAGAAAAGCATAACATATATTAAGAAAAACCTGGTAAAATAATTTATCCCCTCTTACCTGTTCGCCAATCTGCGGCAGGAAAAAAACTTATCATCATGAGTAACAGAAGGAAATTTTTATCGGATGCTTCGCGTGTAGCCGCGGGAGCAGCATTGTTTTCGGCAATGGATAATAAAGTTTTTGCCATAGGGAAAAATATTCTTTCACCCTCCGACCAGGTCAATATCGGTGCCATCGGCATCAATGGTATGGGTTGGGCGGATCTGCGCTCTGCCATGAAAATTCCGGGAGTGAACCTGGTGGCCTTGTGTGACATTGACAAGAATGTGCTTGACAAAAGGCTTAATGAATTAACTAAGGCAAATGTTGACACCAGTAAAATCAAAGTTTATGGTGATTACAGGAAGCTATTGGAAAATAAAGATGTTGACGCTGTGATTATCGGCACGCCCGATCATTGGCATTGCCTGATTATGGTAGAAGCCTGTATGGCTGGCAAGGATGTATATGTTGAAAAGCCGGTTGGCAATTCAATTGTGGAATGCCGAATGATGCTTGCCGCGCAACAAAAATATAAGAGAGCGGTACAGGTAGGGCAGTGGCAGAGAAGCCAGCAACATTTCCAGGACGCCATTGATTTCGTTCATTCGGGACAGTTAGGTAATATCCGTACGGCGAAAGTATGGTGTTACCAGGGATGGATGCGCCCCGATCCGGTTGTTCCCGATACTGCTCCCCCTCCGGGAGTTGACTATAAGATGTGGCTGGGGCCCGCTCCTACCAGGCCTTTCAATGCCAGCAGGTTTCATTTTAATTTCCGCTGGTTTTGGGACTATGCGGGCGGACTCATGACCGACTGGGGCGTTCATTTGCTGGATTATGCTTTGTATGGTATGAAGGCAGATGTTCCCAAAACAGTAGTTGCCCTGGGAGGTAAATTTGCTTATCCGGAACTGGCCCAGGAAACACCGGACACTCTAACCGCGCTCTATGAATTTGAAAAATTCAACCTGGTGTGGGACCATGCCATGGGAATTGACAATGGGCAATATGGACGCGATCATGGAATTGCATTCGTGGGAAATAATGCTACACTTGTTTTGGATCGTGGTGGATGGGAAGTGATGGAAGAAAAAAATTCAAAGAATAAGGTCAGCAAGCCCAAGGTGACGCCTACAGACAACGGACTCGACAAACACATGATCAACTTTATATCTGTAGTGCGTTCGAGAAAGTTGGATGAGCTGCATGCGTCGGTTCAGGTGGGGCTGGATGTAGCAACCGTTGCTCAGATGGGGAATATAGCGTATCGCACGGGTAAGCGTGTGGCATGGAACAAGGCAGCGGGAAAATTCACGGATGAAAAAGTAAACGAGGAGTATCTTGCCAAACCCTATTTCAATGGGTATAAGATTCCTAAAGTGTAGAAGATTCTTAGCAGTATAAAAAATGGTTGCGGACTCATCAGATTGTCCGCAACCATTTTCCTTTTCAGGCCGGCCCGAATTTTAACGGCCACTATTGAATTACAAAGTTTTGATCTTAATATTCCTGTACCATACCTTGAAGCCGTGATCCTGGAGCGCGAGATGTCCCTTCGTGAAAGTGCCAAAATCTTTAAACTCTTTGAACTTGCTTCCTGCAATGAGCTTTTTCCAATTGTCGTCCCAAAAATTCGTGGAAATTACTTTGGTTCCGTTTAGGTAACATTCAATCTTTCCTTTATTGGCGATTATTTCAGCCTGGTTCCACTGGCCAGCGGGCTTCACGGTTTCGGGGGAGCTGCTTATAAGATCATATAGATCGCCTGCCCTGTGTTTAGGAATCTTCGCGTCGGAATGACCCGCATTATCCAACACCTGCATTTCAATACCGGTATGCCATGTCTGTTCATATTTCGGGGCTTCCTTCACATAAAATATGATGCCGCTATTGCCGCTGTCTGCAATTTTCCAGTCCACCTTAAAATCATAATTTTCGAATTCCTGGTCTGTAACAAGATCCCCGCCACCAGATGCCTGCCAACCTTTCAAGGCATCGGGCCCAAGATATAAACTGCTATCGGAAATTTTCCAGGCGGAGCCATCACTCTTCTTATTGTAAATATGCCAGCCATTCTTGGTATTGCCATCAAAAAGCAATTGCCAACCTTCGCTTTTTTCTTTTTCGTTGAGCGTATTCGGCGCAGGCTCGGCATTGGCTACTACAGGCGCGGCCGATTGGGAAGAATCTTTTGCAGCGCTTTCTTTGGAATTGTCTCCACCGGAAGATCCGCATCCATAAGCCAGTAATGAGGCAACGCCAAACAGGCAAAGTAATTTACTATATCTAAGCATGGAATTATTTTTTCAGTGAAAGGATATATCTGACCATTGTTTCTGCATCGGCCTCGGAAACGGTAGGATGTGGTGTCATTGGGATCTGACCCCATACGCCTGTTCCACCCTTAAGTACTTTGTCGGCAAGATGCTTAACGTCTGCCTCGGTATATTTCTTTGCTACATCTGCATAAGCGGGGCCAATAAGTTTATCACTGTCGTGGTGACAGGTTCTGCAGTCAGCTGCTTCAATCAGGGCTTTGCCGTTGCTGGCATTGGCTGCAGTGGCAGGAGCGGTTGCCGGAGCAGTTGCCGGAGCTGCTGCGGCAGAACTGTCAGGAGCATTGGTCTCGCCACCTATTTGCGGATTTTCAGAATTACTGATGGGTTTTTTCTGTTCAGTGTTGCTGCCTCCACAAGCGTAACATGCAGCAATCACAGTTAATGCTACAAAAACTTTTTTCATGATTCGAATTTTTTTAATGTCAGAATTATTTCTAGCCTAAGGGAGCGTAAATATCCGAAGATTTTCTACTCCAACCCCAAAACTTTGCGATTAAATTTTTCATCGCTTCCTGTTCCGGCAAAATCGTCAAAGGCTTTTGCGGTAACTTTGATGATATGTTCGCTGATGAATGGAGCGCCTTCCTTTGCACCCTGTTCAGGATCTTTTATGGCACATTCCCATTCCAAAACAGCCCATCCTGCATAATCATATGCCGCGAGTTTGCTGAATATTGATTTGAAATCTACCTGTCCATCACCCAATGAACGGAAACGTCCGGCGCGGTTTAACCAACTCTGATAACCGCCATATACTCCCTGCTTACCGGTTGAATTGAATTCCGCGTCTTTCACATGAAACATGCGGATACGCTCGTGATAATTGTCGATGTATTCCAGGTAATTGAGGCACTGCAATACAAAATGGCTGGGATCGTATAGCAGGCATGCGCGGGAATGATTGTTCACTTTTTCCAGGAACATTTCATAGCTGATACCATCGTGAAGATCTTCCCCCGGATGAATTTCATAGCAGAGGTCCACACCATTTTCATCAAAATGATTCAGAATCGGCAGCCAGCGTTTGGCCAGTTCTTTGAATCCCGTCTCTACCAGTCCGGCCGGGCGCTGCGGCCATGGATATACGGTTTGCCATAATAAGGCACCGCTGAAGGTAGCATGTGCATTGAGGCCAAGGTTCCGGGACGCTGTGGCAGCATATTTTAATTGTTGAACGGCCCATTCTGTTCTGGCTTTTGGATTTCCCCTTACGGACTCGTCGGCAAATCCGTCGAACAATTCATTATAGGCCGGATGAACTGCAACCAATTGGCCCTGTAAATGAGTGGAGAGTTCCGTGATTGTTAGGCCAGCTTCATTTACGATGCCTTTTATTTCATCTGCGTAGGTCTTACTCTCCGCCGCCTTTTTAAGGTCAATACAGCGACTGTCCCACGTGGGTATTTGCACGCCCACAAATCCAAGAGATTTGGCCCAGGCGCAAATTGATTTGAGACTGTTGAAGGGAGGATTGTCTCCCATGAATTGAGCCAGGAATATTCCAGGGCCTTTGATCGTTTTCATTTTATATGAATTTTTTTAATGAATGAGTGCTTGAATAGTAAGTTTCTGCCAATTCCCCTGGCCAATATGTGACATTGGCAAGACCCCAGATGGACCCGGTCTATGGTTTACACCAAATTTGAATTCAGAGTCGTCTGTTTCTTTAGTCCATCTTACCTTCTGTTAGATCTCAAATACTAACAGTTAAGGGTAACTGCCAATTGGGGAAGTCCTTATCTGTATCAGATTGGGATCCATCGCTACCCTGTTTCCGGTCCAATTTCTTTCTACAGTCTGTCTGCCTCTATACTTCAAATGCCGTCCATTTTTCTTTGCTCGCGCCACTCTTCACCACATTATCTATGAATGCCATTCCCCTGATGCCTTCGTCAATCTGTGGGAAGTCGAGAGATTCTTTGGAAGGTTTGGTTCCATCGAGCCTGGCCGATAATGTCAAGGCAAAATTCCTGTAAATATTTCCAAAGGCTTCCAGGTATCCTTCGGGGTGACCGCCGGGAGTGCGGCAATTAAGAACGGCAAAGGGGCTGAGCCTGTCTCCATAGTTGCCACCGGCCCTGAGTATTTGCGTTGGCTGATCCAGCCATTTCACCAATAGCGTATTGGGTTCATGCTGGGCCCATTCCAGGCCTCCCTTCTCTCCGTAAATCCGGATTTTGAGGGCATTCTCTTCGCCTGCGGCTACCTGTGAGGCCATCAGCACTCCCGTGGCTCCATTATCATATTTCAGAAGTACATTTCCGTCATCGTCGAGGGCTCTTCCCTGCACCATAATACTGAGGTCGGCGCAGAGTTGCGTTATTTTAAGTCCGGTGATGTATTCAGTGAGGTGTGCCGCATGCGTGCCGATATCGCCCATGCAGCCGCTCTTCCCGCTTTTTTTAGGATCCGTTCTCCAGGCAGCCTGGGCGTTGCCTTCCCGCTCGGTGAGTTTACTCAGCCAGCCCTGCGGATATTCGACCCATATTTTGCGGATTTTTCCAAGGACTCCTCCCTGCACCATTGCACGGGCCTGTTTCACCATGGGATAACCCGAATAAGTATGGGTGAGACAGAGGATCAAACCGGTTTCTTCTATTTTCTTCTTTAGTTGTTTTGCTTCATCCAGCGAGAAAGTGATGGGCTTTTCGATCACCACATTGAAACCCTTGTCTAGCGCGAGCATGGCAGGGGCAAAATGGGCAAAATTGGGGGTGACAATGGTTACAAAATCCATTCTCTTCCCTTCGGGCAGTTTGCTTTCTTTATCAATCATCTCCTCATAATTGAGATAGATTCTGTCTTCGGCCAGGAATAGGGATTTGCCGGAGTCTTTGGCGATCTCGGGATTGATGCTCAGGGCCCCGCATACTAATTCTATAAGGCCGTCCATAAAGGCGGCGTGTCTGTGTATGGCACCTATGAAGGCATCCTTACCTCCACCTACCATGCCCATTCGTAATTTTCTGTTCATGTAAAATATTTATTAGAAGATTTGAAAATCTAAGGGGTGATAAAAATAAAAAATTTACATTTATGAAACTGATTTTTGATAAATAGAATTTTACAAAAACAGGTTTTTTGGTTGTTTTCCGGAAATAATTGTAAAATTGACCTTTGAAAATTCACCCGGCTTCTCGGTCAACATCAAAACCAACGATATGCAAACCAGTATTAACCGCAACCAACTGTTTTGGGCAAGTTGCCTGGCCCTGCTTGTGACCTCACTTTCATTTGGAATAAGGGCAGGAATATTAGACAGGCTCGGAAAAGAATTCAGCCTGAATGCGGCCCAATTGGGAACAATTGCCGCCACTGCCTTCTGGGGATTTCCCCTGGCCATCATTATCGGCGGAATGATTGTGGATATCATTGGCATGAAGAAATTATTGATACTGGCTTTCATATTTCACCTGGCTGGTATTGTTCTCACGGTTTTCGCGAATGGATTCTGGAGTCTGTTTTTATCGACCCTTCTTATTGGAATCGCTAACGGAACAGTTGAAGCAGCTTGTAACCCGCTCATCGCGGCAATTTACCCCGATAATAAAACTACCAAACTCAACCATTTTCATCTCTGGTTCCCTGGCGGAATCGTAATAGGTACATTGATCGTCTTTTTCCTCGACAAAGCGGGCGTGGGCTGGCAGGTGCAGGTTGGGCTCATGCTTATTCCGACCCTACTGTATGGCTATCTCTTCTCAAGGCTCAAGTTCCCGGTTACTGAAAGAGTATCCAGTGGTGTGAGCACATCCGAAATGTATAAATCGCTGTTGAACCCTTTGTTCATCATCATGATCATTCTCATGTTCGGTACGGCTATTACAGAATTATTTACCGGGCAGTGGATTGACGTGCTGCTCAAGAATGTGAGCGACAATGCTATTTTATTATTGACAATCGAGACTGGTGTAATGGTTCTGGGTCGCGGGCTTGCAGGGCCTGTTGTGCATCGCCTTTCACCCACGGGAGTACTGTTTATTTCTGCTATCCTCTCTGCTGTGGGAATTTATTTGCTCGGACATACCAGCGGCAATATGCTTTTTGTGGGAGCCGTAATTTTTGGAATGGGAGTTTGTTATTTTTGGCCTACCATGTTGGGTTTTGTTTCTGAAAATCTTCCCAAAACAGGGGCTGTCGGAATGAATCTTATGGGTGGTGCCGGCATGTTTGCCGTCTCAGTTTATATGATGTTCATGGGCGGATATTATGATACTTTGCTAGGCAGGAAATTGCCGGCAGGAGCCGACCTGAAACTGTATCAGAATGCTCCTCCTGGCTCTGATCTGGCAAATACATTAAATGAAGCTAAAAAGGCGGTTGGACCGGAAGTGCTAAATACCACCCTGATCATTCCGGTGGTTCTATCGGGGGCATTCCTGATATTATTTATGTATATGAGGAATCGTAAGAAACCAGTGATGTCTATGCAAGCGGCTTCCTGATAAAGCATATTGATCTTGCTAATGAATTTTTAACAACCATTCCTTCCACAAATCGAATTATTAACATAAACATTCAGTAACTTTTGCCATTAATTATTTGCCATGCCCTCAGAACAGCCCAGAAGACGAGCGATCAAGAACCTTTTGATGGGGTCTCTTGCCTTGGGTGCCTTTCCAGCCTTCGGCGCCGGCACCAAAAAATCAACTGAAGAAAAATTCTACATGAAAGGCAATATCAAACATTCCTTTTGCCGGTGGTGCTATGGAGGTATTCCCATAGAAGACCTTTGCATTGCCGCGAAAAAAATGGATATCCATGCCATTGACCTGGTGGGTCCCAAAGACTGGCCCATGTTGCAGAAATACGGCCTGTATTCTTCCATGTGTAATGGCGCCGAAATAAACCTGGTGGATGGATGGAATCACAAGGAATTTCATCAGCAACTCATTAAGAATTATTCTGAAATGATTCCACTCGCTGCCAAGGCGGGATACAAGAATATAATTTGCTTCAGCGGCAGCCGTCGTGCCCTGGACGATGAAACGGGTTGGAAAAACTGCACCGAGGGCCTTCAACAGATCATGAGCCTCGCGGAGAAGAACAAGGTTTTTATTGTAATGGAACTTCTCAACAGCAAAGTAGATCATAAAGACTATCAATGCGACAAGACTCCCTGGGGTGTTGAACTGGTAAAGAGAGTGGGTTCTCCCAATTTCAAATTGCTATACGATATATATCACATGCAAATAGATGAGGGTGATGTGATCCGCACGATTAGGGACAATTACCAATACATCGCGCACTATCATACGGGAGGCGTTCCAGGCAGGCATGAAATCAATGAATCGCAGGAACTATATTATCCGGCGATCATGCAGGCACTGGTTGACCTGCATTACGACGGATTTGT